>NZ_QSHS01000012.1:0-58081 GCF_003467795.1 Collinsella sp. AM36-4AA | reverse complement strand
CTGTTGCGTTGAGATTGAAAATCAACCCCACAAAGGTACCTGTCCCCTTTGTGGTGGTTGGGGCGTTAGGGGAGGAGCTTCATGGCGGCGTCGTGGGCGGCGTGCTCGTAGGTGTCGTCGAGGGGTTTGAGCGGCAGCAGGGCGGCGGCCTGTGTGTCGCCACGGCGCTCGAGGGCGTGCGCGATGAGCCAGTCGGCGAGTTCGGGGTTCTTGGGCAGCGCCGGGCCATGCAGGTACGTGCCGATGACACCCTTGTAGATGAGACCCTCAAAGCCATCGTCGCCGTTGTTGCCGGTGCCCGTGACGACGGACGTTCCGAGCGGCGTGGCATCGGCGTCCAAAAGCGTGCGGCCACCGTGGTTCTCGAATCCCACAAAGGGCTCGGGTGCCAGGTCGGTCTTGACGGCGACGTTGCCGATCAGGCGGTCGGAGCCGCGTACGGTCTCGGCGGCAATGACGCCCAGGCCCTCGATGCGATTTTCGCCCATATAGTACGAACGGCCGAGCAGCTGATAGCTGCCGCAGATGGCGAGCAGCGAACCGCCGTCCTCAACATAGGCTGCGACCTTGTCTTTTTGGGCGAGCAGCTCGTGTGCCACGGCTAGCTGGTCGCGATCGGATCCGCCGCCCATCATGACGATATCGGCATCATGCAGATCGAGCACCTCGCCCATGCGGACCTCATCCACGCGAACGGGGATGCCGCGCCAGGCGCAGCGGCGCTCGAGGGCGATGACGTTGCCGCCGTCGCCATAGAGGTTGAGGGCATCGGGATACAGGTAGACGATGCGCAGCGGGCGCGAGAGCTCGACTGGCGCGATACCGACAGGAAGAGCGCTGCCGTCGGCACGGACTGCGGCGCGGGCGGCAACCGTGGCTGCATCGGCACCCTTCAGCCCGTCGAGTTCTTTGACCAGCGGCGGGAAGGCCGTGTAGTTGGCGACGGCGTAGAAGGTGTCATCGGCGGCCTCGTCTGCCATGGCGCCAATTGCCTGCGCGACGTCCGAGATAATGGCGGCGTCGATGCCGGCGTACTTGAGGCGTACCTGCATGTCGTGCGCACGCGTGCCTCCGGCAAAGGCGACAAGATCCGGCGTGTCGGCGATGCGCTCGAAGTCGACATCGTAGATCCACGAGACATCGTGGCCGTCGGCATCGTTATCGTTTAGGAAGAAGGCGCAGAGCCTGCCACCTGCCGTTTTAATGGACTGGATCTGGCGATCGAAGCCCACGGGATTCTTGGCCAGGTTGGCCTCGACGGTGCGGCCGGCAATATCCCAGCGGCCCATGCGTCCGCCGGCGGGCACGTAGGCATTAAGCGTGGGCTGCAGGTGCGCCGCGTCCACGCCCAGCTCGTGCGCCGCAAAGAAGGCGGCGGCGACGTTATAGACCATGTACAGGCCGTTGTAGCGCGTGGCGATGTGCACGGCGGGCGCGTTGGCCTCGGGTCCAAAGGCCAGGTCAAAGCCGTAGCCGTCGCAGCCGAGCTCAACGCCCGTCACGCGGCGGAGCAGCGCGGGGCGACCCCAGCCGCACGAAGGGCAATGATAGGCGCCCAGCTGTCCGTACTGCACATAGTCGTATTCCAGCGGGGCGTTGCACTGCGAGCAAAAACGCGAGTCGCTAATGCGGTCGGACTCGGTGCCCGTGGCGCCGTCGATGCCAAAGGCGATGCTCGTGTTGGGGACGCGCGCGGCGATCGAGGCGCACAGCGGATCGTCGGCGTTGTAGATGAGCGTTGTCGTCGGAGAGAGCTCCAACGCATGGGCGATGACGTCTTGGGTATGGTCGATCTCGCCGTAGCGGTCTAGCTGGTCGCGGAACAGGTTGAGCAGCACAAAGTACGTCGGTTTGAGCTTGGGCAGAACGCGTACGGTGTAGAGCTCGTCGCACTCAAAAACGCCCACGCGCTTGCCGCTGCTGGTGTGCTTAAGGCTGCCGCGGGCCTCGAGCAGAGCACCCACCACACCAGGCTCCATATTGTTGCCGGCACGGTTGCACACCACGGTAGCGCCGCTGGCAGCAACGGCGTCAGCGATGAGGTTGGAGGTGGTGGTCTTGCCATTAGTACCGGTAATCACCACGCTGCGGTCGACCAGGCTCGCGAGGTCGCTTAGCAGCTCGGGGTCGATCTTCATGGCGATGCGGCCGGGAAGCACGCCACCCTGGCGTTTGAGGACAGAGCGCAGTCCCCAGCGGGCGATATCGCTCGAGGTGCAGGCGAGAGATGAGCGGAGGTTCATGAAGCCGTTCCTAACATAGATGACATGGTCGGGGCGATCGCGTCGCTAAAAGCCGTAGCGGCGCGCAAATTCCTGGGCGAGCTGCGATACATCTTCGCAGGCGTTGGCCCAGGGGGCAAAGTCGGGGGTGTCCGAGATAATGCCGTCGGCTTCCCAAACTGCCTGATGCGAAAGGTCCCAGGGGTCGTGCGGTTCGGGCCGGCAGGGAAGGTACGGTGTCTGATACATGGGGTTCAGCAAAAAGAACGCGCCGCCCTCGCAACGGTTAGCGAACTCACGCAGCGCACGCACCGCCGGGCGCATCTTGTTTGTTTTGAACAGCAAGATCGTGCGGGCGAGCAGGTACCAAGGAGAGTTTTCGAGTGCGTCTGCCCCCATCTGTTCCTCGAGCTGATGCGCCAGGGCAAAAAAGCCGTCCTGGTCTTCCAAGCGGGCGAGGGCAAGCAATACGGTGCCGGCGGCCCGGGTGGGATAGCCCTCCGCCTTAAGGACACGGCGAGCATAGTTGGCGGCGGCGCGGTAACGAGCGCTCGCCATGCACAGCTGCGAGATGGCCTCGAGTGTGTGAAGCCACCCGATAAGGGCCGGCTCGCTCACGGTAAGGTCCGCTGCGGTGACACCGTCGGCCAAAACATTATTGGCCCAATAGTGCGGGGCCTCCATATCAAACCCGGGCACGCTCTGTTGCAGGTAGTCGGCCGTGCTCGTCTCGAGCTTCATCAGGTCGCCCAGGCAGGCGTCGACGGGCGTGTCCGCCAAAATGATGGCGAGCAGCTGGGCATCGACGGCCAGCGCATCGACGCGGACGATCTTGAGCAGCTCATCACGCATGTCGTCGAACAGGCGGTTGCGCGTCTGCTCAAACTCCTCGTCGCTGCCCATGTCCTCGATGCGATGGAGCTCGTCGAGCAGGTGGCGATGAACGCCGGCATAGGACAGCAGTGCCTGGGCATGCTCGGCCTGCGCATACTTTTGAGGATTCGCGCTAATGTCGTTATGGACAAGCTCGCGTGCTGCATCGGTGAGCTCGGGGTGCGACGCCAGATAGGTGCGCTCCAGGTAGGCGGGGATGTAGACGCTCGGATCCATTAGAGGTCCCCTCCCTTAAATGGAAGCCCCTGCTCGGCCGCGCGCAGGATGCGCTCGTCGATCTGGGAGCGCACGATGTCGTTGGTGGCGATCCAGGCGGCAAAGCTGGCGTTGTCGGGGGCGCCCAGGCCCTCCTGCAGTACCGGCGTCGCCTCGGACAGCGCAAGGACAAGCTCGTCGGTGGAGCCTGCACCCACGTTGACGCGGGCATAGACGCCATCGGGAAACTCGGTTTGGAAGTAGAGCGCCTCGGCTGCGTGCGGGCACGAGCGCGCAAGGATGCGCAGGTAGTGTTCGGCGCCCTCGTAATCCAGCTCGCGCCAGGCAGCGCTCATCAGCGCGATGAGCGTCCACGGGTCCAAGTCGCGTTCTGCATCCTTGGGACGACGGCGCAGCGGCGTGTTGGCGAGATAGGGGACGGAGTGGGCAGAGCGAAAGCGCCTGAGCTCCTCAGCGGGGTATTCGAGCTTTGCCATGGCGAGCATTGCGGTGTGGCGGACGCCGGCAGGATCGTTGGGGGCAAAGTCGAGGCTGCGGTTTGCGGCTTCGAGCGACATGCGGTAGCGGCCGCTAATGAGCGCGCGCGATGCCAAGGCGGCAAGCCAGCGCAGGTAGGGACGGCGGGTCAGGTCGCCTGCGGCCTCGCGCTCGTAGGGGTCCTGCGCCGAGGCAATCTTGAGCGCCAGATCGTGCTCCACCTCGTCGCACTTGGACACCAGATATTGCACGTATTCCTCGTTGGAGTCAGCGGTGAGGGCGCACAACATGCGCTGCGCATCCCAGTTGGCCGGATCGAGTGCGGCGGCCTCGCGAAGCATGTTCTCGGCAGCGGCCTCTTCCTGCTCGGCTTGGGCATCGTCGGGGATAAAGGGAATGCGGTAGTCGACGGCCTCGACCACCTTGGCAATCAGATGCCCGGCGCGGTCGCGGTCGTGCACGATGAGCGGCGCGGGGTTGCGGGTGAATTGCTCCATCAGACGCTCGACGGCGGGGCCGTCGGTGAGCGGGATATTGTCGCGGCGCAAGGCCTCAAGAACGAGGCGATGGCAATCCTCTTGAATGGGATCGAATGCCATGGGGCCTCCTTTGCTGCGGTTAGGGTTCAAATGTCTCTATATAAGGTTCTAGTTTACCCGCATGTGGCACACCGGGGGTGCCGCACTTGGACATGCACCTTTGCACCACGAAGACGGATGTCGCACAAATGTCGGCGCCTTGGACGACTGAGTGGTATCACGGTGCCGCAAACGGTCGATTTTTGGCGGCGAACGGGGCGCATTTTGGAGGGGCACCGTCCTGCCCGGGATATGTGGTCAACCTTGATAAAACGTTTGCCCAGCTTGGGAGTATGAATGCCCCACAAGGGTCTTCAGGGATAGAAAAAACGTTTCATCATTGTTGGCTTTAGGTGAATAACTGACCAACCAGAACGGTAAAATAGTGTTTGTCTGAGCGTTGAGACGTTTAGACATCGTGCGTTGTCATCGCCGGCAACGCGCAAAACGGTCCTAACGGAGCCAATCGGGTGCTCCGTTATATACACAAGTCTAAGAGGGGCTTGTTTAGGAGGCACAGTATGGGACGTTTTACCAATCCTCGCGATCTGTACTTTGGTGAGGGCGCTCGCCACGAGGTGAAGAACCTCAAGGGCAAGAAGGCCATCATCGTTTCTGGCGGCAGCTCTATGCGCCGCGGCGGGTTCCTGCAGGACGTCGAGGCCGACCTCAAAGAGGCCGGCATGGAGGTCAAGCTGTTCGAGGGCGTCGAGTCCGACCCGTCCATCGAGACGGTCATGAAGGGCGCCGAGGCCATGCGCGAGTTCGAGCCCGACTGGATTATCGCCATCGGCGGCGGCTCGCCCATCGATGCCGCTAAGGCCATGTGGGTCTTCTACGAGTATCCCGAGGAGTCCTTCGACAACATCATCCAGCCGTTCAGCTTCCCCGAGCTGCGTCAGAAGGCTCATTTCTGCGCCATCTCCTCTACCTCCGGCACCGCTACCGAGGTCACCGCGTTCTCCGTTATTACCGACTACGCCAAGGGCATCAAGTACCCGCTGGCCGACTTCAACATCACCCCTGATGTCGCCATCGTCGACCCCGAGCTCACCTACACCATGCCCGCCAAGCTGTGCGCTCACACCGGCATGGATGCTCTGACCCACTGCATGGAGGCCTACGTTTCCACCTGCGCCTCTATGTTCACCGACGCCAACGCCCTGCACGGCATCCGCGAGATCGTCGAGTGGCTGCCCAAGTCCTATGCTGGCGACCATGAGGCCCGTCAGCACATGCACGAGGCTCAGTGCATCGCCGGTATCGCCTTCTCCTCGGGCCTGCTCGGCATCGTTCACTCCATGGCTCACAAGACCGGTGCTGCCTTCGAGAACGGCCACATCATCCACGGTGCCGCTAACGCCATGTACCTGGGCAAGGTTATCCAGTGGAACTCCAAGGACCCGCGTGCTGCTGAGCGTTACGCTTACGTGGCCAAGGAGATCCTGCACCTTCCCGGCGAGACCAACGAGGAGCTCATCGCTGCGCTCGTCCAGAAGATTCGCGACCTCAATGACCAGCTCAACATTCCGCAGTCCATCAAGGATTACGCGAATGGTGGCGTGAAGGTCGACGCCGAGAACCCGCAGATGGTTTCCGAGGAGGAGTTCCTCGCCAAGCTCCCCGAGATCGCCGCGAACGCCGAGCAGGACGCCTGCACGCCCGAGAACCCGCGTGAGACCAAGGCTGCCGACTTCGAGAAGATTCTCAAGGCCTGCTACTACGACACCGACATCGATTTCTAATCGACTCTTGTTATCGTAACGAGGGGCTCCGCACGTATCTGTACGGAGCCCCTTTCTTTTTTCTTTTAGAGAATGGGATAGTTATGGCTGCAATTTTCAATAGCCCCAGCAAGTACATCCAGGGTCCGGACGAGCTCGCCAAGCTCGGCTCCTATGTCGAGCCGCTCGGCGCTAAGGCCCTCGTCATCGTGACGCCTTCGGGCAAGAAGCGCGTCGGTGCCAAGATCGAGGGCGGTTTTGCCGAGGCTAAGGCCGAGCTGCTGTTTGAGGACTTTAACGGCGAGTGCTCCAAGGGCGAGGTCGATCGCCTGGTTGCGCTCGCTCGCGACAACGGTTGCGACATCATCGTCGGCGTCGGTGGCGGCAAGATCCTCGACACCGCGAAGGCCGTCGCCTATTACCTGGAGTCCCCGGTTATCATTTGCCCCACCATTGCTTCGACCGATGCCCCGTGTTCGGCACTTTCGGTGCTCTACACCGACGATGGCCAGTTCGATAAATATCTCTTCCTTAAGGCAAACCCCAACATTGTCCTGATGGATACGACGGTTATCGCGGCGAGCCCGGTGCGCCTGACGGTTTCCGGTATGGGCGATGCGCTCGCAACCTACTTTGAGGCCCAGGCGACGCATGATGCCGACGGTGGCACCTGCGCTGGCGGCAAGGGCGGCATGGCCGGTCTGGCGCTCGCCAAGCTCTGCTACGAGACGCTTATGGCCGATGGCGTCAAGGCCAAGGTCGCGCTGGAGAAGGGTGCGCTCACGCCTGCCGTCGAGCATATCATCGAGGCCAATACGCTGCTTTCGGGCATTGGCTTTGAGAGCTCGGGCCTTGCTGCTGCTCATGCCATCCACAATGGCCTGACGATGCTGCCCGAGTGCCACGGCATGTATCACGGCGAGAAGGTCGCCTTTGGCACCATCGTTCAGCTGGTACTCGAGGATGCTCCGACTGAGAAACTCGAGGAAGTCTTGGGCTTCTGCATTGAGCTGGGCCTGCCGGTCACGATGAAGGAACTTGGCGTTGCCGAGCTTACGCGCGAACAGGCCATGATTGTTGCCGAGGCCGCCTGCGCGCCCGATGACACCATGTGCAATATGCCGTTTGAGGTGACGCCCGAGATGGTCGCAAACGCCATCCTGGGTGCCGACGCGCTGGGACACTACTATCTCATGGATGAGTAAATCAAGCTAAGGAAGGGGCAAAGCCAGCAGACGGCTTTGCCCCTTTTTGCTATGGTGCAAACTAACCTGACCCCATCGCACCAAGTTGGTGCAAAGGGGTCAGGTTACTTTGCACCAATCGTTGTTTGATGAAGGGCGGATTCTCGTATGGCGCTTCCTATGGTTTACGGCGGTCCCGGCCGGTATGTTCAGGGGCCGGGCGAACTTTCGCGTCAGGGCAGGTATTTGTCATGGTTGGGCTGCGCTGCCTATGTCTTGTTTGACCAGGGCGCCGAGGATCGGCTGTGCAGGCAGATCGTCGATGGATTTCTGGATGAAGATCTAAGCGAGCCGTTCTTTAAGATTTACAACGGTCCGTGTACGGAAGATGCCGTTGTCGAAATGGCCAAGGAAGCCCAGGCCGAGTATTGCGACATGGTGGTGGGCATTGGCGGCGGCAAGATGCTCGATATCGCAAAGGCCGTTGCGTTTTATGCTGAGCTGCCGTTGTGCGTATGCCCCACGGCGACTTCGATGGACGGTCCGTGCAGTGCGATTTCGGTGCTGTATCACGAGGATGGGTCGTTCGACCGCTACCTGATGCTCGAGAAGAATCCAGATCTGGTCGTGGTCGATACCAACGTGGTCGCGGCGGCCCCACTGCGTATGACGGTCGCTGGCATGGGCGATGCGCTGGCAACGTACTTCGAGGCGCGTTCGTGCGCCGCGGCGCACGGCGCCAACGAGCACGGTGGCACGCCGGGGCACTTGGCCCTGGTTGCGGCTCGTGCCTGCTATGACACACTCATGGAGTGCGGCGTCGCTGCCAAGCGCGATCTCAAAAAGGGCCGTATATCGCCGGCGGTTGAGCGCCTGATCGAGTGCAATATTCTGCTCTCGGGTGTTGGCTTTGAGAGCGGTGGCCTAGCGCTTGCCCATGCCATCGCCAACGGCCTGACGATTCTGCCCGAGTGCAAGGCCATGCATGGTGAGGCCGTGGCATTTGGCCTGGTGGTGCAGCTGCGCCTGGAGCGTGCGCCCGAGCTTGATCAGGTGCTCGAGTTTTGCCGGCGCGTCGGTCTGCCGACGACGCTCGAGGAGCTGGGCCTTGGCGAGATTTCCGATGCCGATCTGCTGAGCGTTGCGGACGCAACTTTTAAGAACGAGCGTAACATGGCCAACGAGCAGGCCAAGGTGACCAAACAAAAGCTCGTGCAGCTCATGCGCGAGGCATAGTTTGGCGCTTGATTGGCCTTGTGCAATCGAGGCGGCGATAGGCCATGGGCTATTTGCCGCAAAGATGCTCCGCGTGTAATTTGCCCGAGGCGTGGGCCGATAGCGTATCATTATCTCTTGCTTGTTTGCACTGCTCAGGGAGGGGCCGCGCATGGCGCAGGAACACGATCTGTTTGATGACATTATCGAGATCAGCAAGGGTTTCGACTTTCTTAAAAACCCGCTTGGCGGTGTGACCGATGCGCTCGATCCGTCGGCGCCGCAGTGGAATCCTGCTGACTACAAGGAGCGTCCGCGCGGCAACACCATTCCGTGCTTGACCTGCAAAAACGAAAAGAGTGGCTGCACCGCGTGCATGGACGTGTGCCCGGTCAACGCCATCGAGGTCGAGGAAGATGCCATCGAGATCCTCGATTCCTGTCGCAAGTGTGGCCTGTGCGCCGCTGCCTGTCCGACTGAGGCGATCATCTCGCCGCGCCTGGCGCCCAAAAACCTGTATGACGACATTGTCTCGGCAGCTACGAGCCACGAGACCGCCTACGTTACCTGCACGCGTGCCCTTAAGCGCATGCCGCGCGAGAACGAGGTCGTCGTAGCCTGCGTGGGCGATATTACAGCCGAGACCTGGTTCTCGGTACTGGCCGACTATCCCAACGTGAGTGTGTATCTGCCGCTGGGCGTGTGCGATAAATGCCGCAACACCGGTGGCGAGGACATGCTGGGCGAGGCGATTGCGAAGGCCGAGGAATGGGCTGGTACGGGTATGGGCCTGGAGGTCGACCCCAAGAGCCTCAAATGCCATAAGCGCCGCGAGTACGAGCGCAAGGAATACATGGAAAAGATCGCCCGTACCACGGGCCTTACCGTGACAAAGCTCAACCCGGCGACGGCGGCACTGGCTTCGGTGACGCAGAAGCTCAAAGCCCATCGCCATCAGATTACCCAGCTGGAGCGCACACTCAACACCATGTGCGGTACCACGACGACCAAGCGTCGCCGCTCGCTCACCCATGGGCGCCAGCTGGTACTCTCGACGCTGCAAAACCACCCCGAGCTTGCCCAGAACATGCAGGTGAGCACGCCGGAGTGCGATTTTGACAAGTGCACGTCGTGCGGCGAGTGCGTCAATGTATGCCCCACGTTCGCCTGCGATTTGGTGGGAAGCGGCCGCTTTGCGTTGGAGTCCACGTATTGTTTGGGTTGCGGAGCCTGCGTCAAGGTTTGTCCCGAACATGCGCTCAAGCTGGTCGAACACGATGCGTCCAACTTGGTTGTCGTCGACCCCGAAGCCGAGGAAAAGGCCGCCCAGAAGGCGAAGGCTCACGAAGAAGCTGAGAAGGTCAAGGCCGAGGCAAAGGAAAAGCTCAACAAGGTGCTCGACCAGGTGGAAAAGCTCGCAGACTAGTCGGCGACCCCAATCTCTGCTTCATTTGCGCCGCCGTGGCGCCCGGGTTCGCCTGGATGCTGCGGCGGCGCTATACTTATGCAGTTTGAAGTACCTGTATCAAAAGGAGCTGTCGTGTCCCTTTCCATCGGTATCGTGGGCCTGCCCAACGTGGGCAAGTCGACGCTGTTCACCGCGCTTACCAAAAAGACCGGCCTTGCCGCCAACTACCCGTTTGCCACGATCGACCCCAACGTGGGTATCGTCGATGTGCCCGATAGCCGCCTGCAAAAGCTCGCCGACATCGTCAACCCGGGTCGCATTGTGCCGGCTACGGTCGAGTTCGTCGACATCGCAGGTCTGGTGAAGGGCGCTAACGAGGGCGAGGGTCTGGGCAACCAGTTCTTGGCAAACATCCGCGAGACCGACGCCATCTGCGAGGTCGTGCGCTACTTTAAGGACCCCAACGTCATGCGTGAGGTGGGCCGCACCGGCGAGTTCGTCGATCCCGCCGGCGATGCCGACACCATCATGACCGAGCTCATCCTGGCCGACATGGGCACGCTCGAGAAGCAGCTGCCCAAGCTCGAGAAGGAGGCCAAGCGCGACAAGGAGCTCATGCCCAAGTTTGAGGTCGCCAAGCGTCTGCTTGCCTGGCTCAACGAGGGCAAGCGCGCCGCATCCATGGAGATGACTGACGAGGAGCGCGCCGCCGCCAAGGGCCTGTTCCTGCTCACCATGAAGCCCATCCTGTATGTGGCCAACGTGGACGAGGATATGCTCAACGAGGACCTGGCGCCCATCGATGGCGTCAAGCCGCTGCCGATCTGCGCCAAGATTGAGGCCGAGCTTTCCGAGCTCGATCCCGAGGACGCTGCCGACTACCTGGAGAGCCTGGGCCTGGAGCAGCCCGGCCTGGACGTGCTCGCGCAGGCCGCCTACAAGCTGCTTGGCCTGCAGTCGTTCTTTACGGCTGGTGAGATGGAGGTCAAGGCCTGGACGGTTCGTCAGGGCGCAACCGCTCCGCAGGCCGCCGGCGTCATCCACACCGACTTTGAGCGCGGCTTTATTAAGGCCGAGGTCATTGGCTACGACGATTACATCGAGCTCGGTGGCGAGCAGGGCGCCAAGGCCGCCGGTAAGCTGCGTATCGAGGGCAAAGAGTATGTCATGGCCGATGGCGACGTCGTGCACTTCCGCTTTAACGTGTAAGGACGACGCATATGTTTAAATATGGCAAAAAAGCTGGCTACATGGGTATTGCGTTGCTCGTACTTGCGGTGATTCCGCTGGTGGTCGCAGCGTGTGTTATCCCCAACATTGGTCCCGAGGTGGCAACGAAGTTTAACGCGGCCGGTGAGGTGACGCGCTGGGGCAAGAGCTACGAGCTGCTGGCACTGCCGGTGCTCAACCTGCTGCTGAGCGTGGCGACGTACTTTACGGCAGGACGCCAGGCTAAAAACAATGATGACTCCGCCGCCATGGCGCGCATCGTGTGCGAGCGCTACCTGCGAAACGGCTGCATCACGGGCGTGTTCCTCAACGTAATCAACGTCTACTTTATGTATTCGGCGATAACCGGCACGGGCTTTGGCTTTGGTTTCTAGCTTGTCCTTTTAGGCAACGAGCCTGCACGCATATTCAATGGCTGCTGCGAGGCCGCCGCTCGATCGTGGTTTAAAGACCATGTCGGCGGCGGCCTCGTTTTCGTATCCGGCGCCGCGAAGGGCGAGCGCGATACCGGCTTCCAGGAGAAGGGGCAGACCGCGTTGGCTGGTTGCGATTACGGCAGCCTGATTGAGCGAGCAGCTGTGCGCTTGGCATTGGATGGCAAGTTCACCTTGCGCCGGGCAAGGGACCAGAACGGCGGCGACGCGACTTGATAGCAATGCAAATGCTGTGCGCTCATCGGGCGAAAGGCATTCAGCTTCAACGACGACGAGCTTGGGCGGTGCGCTGTTTGTGCGAAGCATGGCTCGGTACATGCGGACCGAAGAACCCGACATAGAAAACTCCTGTGTATTCGGCAAAACGTAAACTATAGTTTACGTTTTTGTTCAGCTCCATTTCAAACTCGGCTGCATGGACGAACGTGCGAAACAGATTCTTGGCAGGCGGGTCGAAGAGACACGCAGAGACCTTGGTATCTCCAAGGTTGATTTTTGTGTGGCGACAGGAATCAGCCGACCCTACCTCGACCGAATCGAAGATGGAACGGCAAATTTCACGCTCAAGGTTCTATTTAAGATCGCGCCCGCACTCGGCATGACGGTATCAGAGCTTCTCGAGGGCATCGAATAGGGGATACCCGTCGACAACTGAATTACGCCATCGGGATGCGGTCGTGGTTGACTTGGCTGTAGAACAGGCGCTGGATCTCGGCGGCATCACGTGACTGGCCGAGTGCCCACATGGTTTTGGCCACGAGCGTCTCGGTTGTCATATCGTCGCCGCGCAGAATGCCCGGATGATCGGCGTAAGCACGGCCGACCTCGTAAACGCCCAGATCGAGGCCCTCTTCGGGGACCTGCGTGGTCATAACGACGGTGCGACCCGAATCGACCCAGCGGAAAATTGCCTCTTGGAACGACTCGCCCGACTCACCAAACTCGGGGATACCGCCAATGCCAAAGGTCTCCAGAATCACGGCGTCGTAGCTATCGGCAAGGGCGTCGAGGATGCCCGGGTTTACGCCGGGCGTAAGCTTGAGTACAAATACGCGCGGGTCGATGCTGTCGTAGAAACGAACCGGGTTCTCGTTCTGGTGAGTGCCGTGGAGTCCGTTGCGAACGATGCGGTCGTTGCGGATATAGGCAATGGGCGGATAGTTGACGCTAATGAACGCATTAAAGCTCATGGTGCGCTGCTTGCGGGCACGCGTGCCGGCAATGGCTACGCCGCCAAACACGATCGAGACGTCGTGCGAGTGCTCGTCGAGCGCATAGAGCAGGCTCTGGTACAGGTTGAGCTTGGCGTCGGTAAAGGGATTGCCCATGGGCTTTTGCGAGCCGGTGAGTACGATGGGCTTGGGGCTGTCCTGAATCAGGTAGGAAAGCGCCGCCGCGGTGTAGCTCATGGTGTCGGTGCCGTGCAGAATCACGAAGCCGTCGTGGTCGGCATAACCCTCGACGATGACGTCGCGGATACGCATCCAGTCACTGGGGCGCATATTGGTGCTGTCGATGTTCATCGGCTGCACCACGTCGAGCTCGCAGAGCCCCGAGATCTCGGGGACGCTCTGGGCGAGCTCCTCACCGGTCAGGGCGGGGGAGAGGCCGTTGCCGTCCTCGGTCGATGCGATGGTGCCGCCCGTGGCGATGAGAAGGATGCGCTTCATGCTGGTATTCCTATCGTATTTGCCGCCGCAGAGGCGGAGCCGTTCGGCAGTATTGTGGCACAGGGCGTCCAATGTTCAAACGTATTACATCATCTGTAACGTTTGGAAACACTTCATTCGCCGTCAAATAGGGCCCCGGTCGTGCGTTTGCCGTGCGCTGATGGCTGCGAGGGACGAGAAACCCCATATAACGTGTACACTATGAAAGTTATTTTCGTTCATTCACGCGGGTGGGCACCGGCTCCCCGCCAACAAGAGGGGGAAACCATGGATCAAAAGGCTTCCGCAAAGGTCCTCGTACTCGACTTTGGTGCGCAGTACGGTCAGCTCATTGCCCGTCGCGTCCGCGACCTCAACGTGTATTCCGAGATTGTCCCCTGCGACATCTCGGCCGACGAGATTCGCGAGATGAACGCCTCTGCGCTCATCCTTTCCGGCGGCCCGGCCTCCGTGTATGCCGAGGACGCTCCGTCCATCGATCCTGCCATCTTTGACCTGGGCCTTCCCGTCCTGGGCTTTTGCTACGGCCATCAGATCACGGCCGTGACGCTCGGCGGCAAGGTCGGCCACTCCGAGGTGGGCGAATACGGCCGCGCCACCATCACGCGTACGGCCGGCGCCAAGCTCTTTAACTCCACGCCCATGGAGCAGACCGTGTGGATGAGCCACCGCGACGCCGTGTCCGAGGTGCCCGAGGGCTTTACCGTTACCGCCAGCACCGACGTGTGCCCGGTTGCCGCCATGGAGTGCGTCGAGCGCAAGATCTTCACCACGCAGTTCCACCCCGAGGTCAAGCACTCCGAGTACGGTCAGCAGCTGCTGAGCAACTTCCTGTTTGAGATCTGCGGCCTGGAGCCCAACTGGAGCATGGACAACCTGGTCGAGACCATGACGGCTGAGTTCCGCGAGAAGGTCGGCGACGACCGCGTGATTCTGGCCCTGTCCGGTGGCGTCGACTCCTCCGTCGTGGCTGCGCTGGGCGCCCGCGCCGTGGGCAAGCAGATGTCCTGCGTGTTCATCAACCACGGTCTGCTGCGCAAGGGTGAGCCCGAGCAGGTGGAGGAGGTCTTCACCAAGCAGTTTGACGTCGACTTTATCCACGTCCACGCCGAGGACCGTTATGCCGAGCTTCTGGCCGGCGTGACCGAGCCCGAGGAGAAGCGCCGCATCATCGGTACGCAGTTCTGGAAAGAGTTCTTCGCCGTGGCGCAGCAGCTCGAGACCGATGGCAAGCCGGTCAAGTACCTGGCTCAGGGCACCATCTACCCCGACATCATCGAGTCCGGCGCTCGCAAGACGGGCGGCAAGACGGCCACCATCAAGAGCCACCACAACCTGATTCCGTTCCCCGAGGGCGTGCACTTCGACCTTATCGAGCCGCTCGATCACTTCTTTAAGGACGAGGTCCGCGCGCTTGGCCTGGCGCTGGGCCTGCCGGGTCACATCGTGTTCCGTCAGCCCTTCCCGGGCCCGGGCCTGGCCATCCGCATCATCGGTGCGGTCGACAAGGAGAAGCTCGAGATCCTCAAGAATGCCGACGCCATCGTGCGCGAGGAGCTCGACGCCTATAACCAGCGTCTGTTTGAGCAGACCGGCGAGCGCAACTCCGAGCACAGCTGCTGGCAGTATTTTGCGGTCCTGCCCGACA
Organism: Collinsella sp. AM36-4AA; assembly: GCF_003467795.1. Taxonomy (NCBI): domain Bacteria; kingdom Bacillati; phylum Actinomycetota; class Coriobacteriia; order Coriobacteriales; family Coriobacteriaceae; genus Collinsella; species Collinsella sp. AM36-4AA. The sequence continues at coordinate 43,181 of NZ_QSHS01000012.1, read as the reverse complement.
TCAAGTCCGTTGGCGTTATGGGCGACGAGCGCACCTATCAGCGCCCGATCATCTTGCGCGCCGTGGAGTCCAGCGACGCCATGACCGCCGACTGGGCCAAGCTGCCCTACGACGTCCTGGCCCGCATCTCCGGCCGCATCGTTGCCGAGGTCCCTGGCGCCAACCGCGTATGCTACGACATTACGTCCAAGCCGCCCGCGACCATCGAGTGGGAGTAGTTAAAATATGTGCAATTTACGTGCATGAAAACCTAGATAGCACCCATGGCGCACTGCATCATGGGTGCTATCTTTGTATATGGGAGCGGGTCACGGCATATTCCAGTCGCCACGTGACGGATATCCGCCACACCATGACGGATTCCAGGAACATACCGCCTGCCGCGCGTGCAATCGCCGTATTGCGCACACACGAGGCAAGGAGGTCCGCATGGAGACAGTTAACGTCACCGTACGCATGGAGAGGCAGACGAGGGACGACGCTGCGAAGCTCTTCTCGAAGCTCGGCATCAGCACCACCCAGGCGATCAACATGTTCCTCAAGCAGGCCGTGAGGGAGCAGAGGACACCCTTCGAGGTCTGGATTCGCGGCAATTTTGAGACTGGATGCAAGTGGGACAAACTGAGGCAAACTGGAACGAACTGGAGATAGTTTCTAACTATTGAGTGGGATTAGAGTAAGTAACATGCGAAGAATCGATTCAGCACCTACACGCGACATCCTTGTTAAGCTGCTGCACAACGACGCCCTCGGGAGGAATGGAGATCTCGCCGAGTTTGCCGGGATACTCAAATCCATCGAAGGCGGGTTTTCCCTGTTCGTCGACGCTGATTGGGGAAGCGGGAAGACATTCTTCGTTAGACAGGTGGCCTGCATCCTTGAAGAGGTTAATCCTTTTCTTGAGTCTCACGGAGACCTCGACGGATTGCTTGACAACAATCGCGAGCTTGCACCCTATATGGAGCTGAACAGCTTCTTGCCCGTATACTACAACGCCTGGGAAAATGACCATTGGGATGATCCGCTGCCTTCGATTGCAGCATCTATAGCCCTCCAAGGCGATGCATGCGCCTCTTTTCGCAGTGACACCGAAGCTGGCGAAAAGATTGCCGGAACACTCGACGCCATATTGGGGGTCTTTGGACATGGCGGAGCCAGCTCTTTAAGAGACGCTTTTTCGGGCAGAGATTTAATCCAGGCTTATCGTGACAGAGAAACGCTAAGGTCCTCTGTTTCAAACCTGGTAGATGTAGCTCTCCCTGAAAAAGCCAACACATTGCTTCTCATTGTCGATGAGCTCGATCGTTGCCGTCCTTCTTTTGCAATGAAGGTGCTCGAGCAGTTGAAGAATCTGTTTACAGATGATCGAGTAGTCATCGTGTATTCGGTCAACGCCAATCAACTATCACATGTTGTTGAAGGCATGTATGGGCAAGGTTTTGACGGCCGACGTTATTTGTCGCGTTTCTACGATCTAACCATCCCTCTAAGAAAGGTCGATAGCTTTAAGCAGCTAGAAGCGAACGGCTTCATAAAAACCTCCAACCGCTTTGACGTAATTGCGTATGAGCTTGCAGAGGCATACGGAATGACGATGAGGGACGCCAACAGGTATCTGACTGAGCTTTTCAGAGTTCGCCCTTTAGTATTGGAAAGCCGCGATGGATTTGTAGACGACCGGGTTCGAGCGTTTGCCGATGCCGGCCTGGTCCCGACTATGCTCGCCTTGAAAGTATTTGACGCCGACGCGTTTGCCTCTGTGGTTCAGAAATTTGAAATTGAGCCTCTTTATCATGCATTCTCTAAGAGCGAAGCGGCGATGGAGTTTATGGATGCAACATGGGGGTCGTACATAAAGTTCGAGGAGGGAAAGACCCCTTCCGACGAAGACAAGGTAGGTGCAAGGCACGAGCTCCTCGAGACCTTGGTCTACATGATTTGGTGCAAAGACAGAAACAATTCTAAATACCAGCATTCCTATCAAGTTCTTATTGGAAGAAGCTGGGGATTTGACTCGCTCCCGCGTTTAGCAAAGATTATCTAGGAGTAACAGATGAAAGGCGAAGAACGATACCTTCTTAACTTGCTCGAAGGCACGAAAACTCGATTTGTTATCCCCGTCTATCAGCGCAACTACGACTGGAAGATCGAAAACTGCAAGCAATTGTTCGACGACCTCGAGGATGTCATTTCAGAAGGCGTGGAGAGTCATTTCTTTGGAAGCATCGTCTCCAAAGCAGATGGCCCCGACACACGCATCGTCATCGATGGCCAGCAAAGGATCACCACGTCTTACCTCCTTCTCCTTGCGCTTGTGAGCAAGCTCAGGGAAGGCGCCATCGCCTCCGAAGACGACAATCTGGCCGACATGATCAACGAGGAATACCTCATCGACAAATGGCATAAGTCCGAGCGAAAGCTGAAGCTGAAGCTCATCAAGGACGACCAGGCTGCCTTTGAGGCGCTTTACTCCGCTGACGCAGAGAAGTTCATCCAGGACTCCAACGTAACCCAGAATTACATCTATTTCTGCGGCCGTATCGACAAGACAAGGCTGACGGCCGATCAGCTGCGCGATGCCATCGAGCGCCTGATGATCATCGACATCAAGCTTGACAAGGAGGATGACGCCCAGCGAATCTTCGAGAGCCTCAACTCGACAGGCCTCGACCTGAACGAGGGCGACAAGATCCGCAACTTTATCCTCATGGGTCTGGATGCCCAAATGCAGGAAGAGTATTACGAGCAGTACTGGAACGAGATCGAGAAGAATACCGGCTACGACGTAAGCTCCTTTGCTCGTGATTGGCTTGCTGCCGTCCGCAGGAAGACCCCCGCAATCAAGAAGGTCTATTCCGTGTTCAAGGACTATGTAAAAGCGGAGGCATTCGATACGAAAGTCCTGTTTGAGGAACTTCTTAAGTACTCAAAGCATTACAAGGCGATTAACGACGCCGATTCTGGAAACCATCGGCTTGATGCGGTTTTGAGGCGACTTATTCTGCTGGACATGAGCGTCATGAACCCGTTCACGCTTAATCTATTCGAATACAGGCGCTGTGGAGGAATCAGCGACCAGCAGGTGATCGAGGCGCTCAAATCCGTCGAGACCTACCTTTTCAGGCGCTGGGTCTGCAAGGTTCCCACAAATGCGCTCAACAAGGTCTTCGAGACTCTGCACAGCGAGGTTTTGAGAGGCGTCAAAGACGGCGGTTCATATCCTGACGTGTTGAACAAAGTTCTCCTCTCCAAGGAGGGCAGCGGCCACTTCCCCGACGACGCCGAGTTCATTCAAGCGTTCGAAGAGAGGGACTTCTACAGGATCGCGAGCTACAAGTACTACCTCTTCGATCGTCTTGAAAACGGAGACAGCCTCGAAAGGGTCAACGTCGTCGACAACCTTCGCGATGAGTCTTTCAGCATTGAGCACATCATGCCCCAGACGCTTTCGACAAGCTGGCAGCAGGATTTGGGCGTTGAGTTCGCCGCAATTCACGCAAGGTGGCTGAACAGCATGGCGAATCTGACGCTTACCGCATACAACTCCAAATACAGCAACAGGCGCTTTGCCGAGAAGCGGGACATGGAGAACGGCTTCAAGCAGTCTGGCTTCAGGATCAACGGCTTCGTCTGCCAGCAGGAGGCCTGGGGCGAGGAGCAGCTGAAGGCTCGCAACGAGCTCATGAAGAGGAAGTTCCTTGAGCTTTGGCCATCCATCGAGTCCGACTTCGAGTGGGGCAACGACGCCTACGAGGAGCATGCCCTCGACGATGATTTCTCGTTCACCGGCAGGCAGATCGCCGCATACAGCTTCATGGGATCTCGCTTCACGGCGAAGACCTGGGTTGACATGATCTGCGGCGTGCTTTCCATGGTTTACGAGCTTGATCCAGTCGTCTTCCATAAGTTCGTCCCTGAGGGCTCGGACTTCCCGGGAAGGTATTTCTCATGGAAAGAAAGCGACTATTGCTTCAAAGTCGGTGAGGGAATCTACTTCAATCCCGGAAGCTCGACTTATGTGAAAATCGAAACGCTGAAGATCGTTTTTGAGGCAGCGGGCATTGACTGCTCAGAGCTTCTGATCGAGCTGTACAAGTCGAAGGTCGGGGATCCATCGTAGCTGCTGGGGCCTGTAGAGGCTTCTCTACCCTGCCTCCTCTGACATGCAATGTCCATGTGATCATTAGCTGCTATCGCAGTTTGCCGTGACCCACCTTGACCCGCTAAAACACCCTGCCCCGCCCCGAAATCCGTGACCAAGATTTGGCCCCATGGATTCACGGCGATTTTGAGACTGGGTGTAAATGGGACAAACTGGTGCGAACTGCGGCAAACTGGAACAAACCGGAGATAGTTTTTAACTATTGAGTTGGAATAGAACAGACGTTCGATATAATAATATAGTATCAGATAGCGGGCACGGTTTCAATCGAATCCGTGCCCGCTGCTGTATGCGTGCCCTTGCACGCCCAATATGCGCCGTAAAATCCGTCTTCTTCAACGTCAAAGTGAATGCGCTTCGTTTTTGCCTCTCAAAATCTTATTTTCACGATTTGCATTTTCATCCCGTTGTCACCGACCCTTGCGAGAAACCGGAAAAAGCCGCTGACAGAAGGGTCTCTCAAATCGTTGTAACCCAGCATATAGCCGCGACTTGTGACCTGCAGACGGCTGTTCCACGTGCCGATTTCCTTGGCGGCATCCGAAACCGCAAAATATGCCCCCACATCCTTGATTTTTGCAGTCTTAAGCCATGTTTTTGCGATCATCTTTACTGCCGTCCGATTGGCAGCATCAAAGACCAGCACACCGCCGGGGAAAGCGTCCGCCATCCCCCGCACCAGTTCCCGGACCTGCTGGGTCAGAAAGTAATAGAACACTCCGGAGGCAAAGAACACCGCCCCGCCGGAGGCATCGATTTTGCCAAACCATGCGGTGTCTTTCAGGTCGCAGGGGATATTTTGTTCTCGATCCCCGGCGGGCAGCAGCTGCTGCCGCAAGGCAATCACATCCGGGAAGTCCAGATTGTAGATCTTGCATCTACCGTTGTCGCAGGTTCTGCCGGTGTTGTCCAGCCCGCAGCCCAGATTGACCACCGCCGCATTGGGGTGGTCTTTCAGGTAATCCCGCACCTCGAAAGCAAGATCACCCTGCCGTGTGGCCACCTCCAGCGCACCAAAGCGCTGCATCAGGCTGCGGGAGTTTTTCTCTGCCTCTGAAAAGTCGTAGTCGATCTGGTCGAGCAGACGAACCGCTGTTTCATCCCTGTAAAGGTTCGGGTACAACTCCGTACACAGCTTCCGGGAATACAGCGGGAGGATCAGCGTCTCCTGCACGGTGTTTTTCTCAATTTTACATTTCATAGGTTTCTTCCTCAGTGAATAAAAACTGTCATAATTGCCGCCAGCATAGCCGCTATGACCGTCATGCCTATCGCCATGTGCAGGATGGATGCAAAAATACCCGTGCTTGATGCCCCTACTTCCGCGCCGTGACGCAGAGCCACTTTTTCTTTTTGTGTATCTGCACCTCGTGAAAACCCGCCTGCTCCAGACATGCCTTTAATTCAATGTCCTTGTAGATGGTCATGCCGCCGATGATCTGCGTCCACCTCTCGTCCTTGTCCGTATCGCCATTGCTTTCGTTGCAGATAAGAATTGTCCCGCCTGGCTTCAGCGTCCGCCAGACCTCACGGAAGCATCGGGGCAAATCAGGCCAAAAATAGACGGTTTCAAAGGCCGTGGCAGCATCGAAGTAGCTATCCTCAAACGCCATATCCGCCACACTGCCTTGCAAGACGGCGCAACGCCCCTCCTGAATTGCAGTTCGGTTGAGCTTTCTAGCCTTCTCCACGCTGACGGGCGAATAGTCGACGCCCTTGACGACGCCATGCGGGCATTTTTTCAGCAGCCGTTTTATGTTCGCCCCGCCGCCGCAGCCGCAATCCAGCACCTTGGCATTTGGCGCAAGTCGTAGAAATCGAAGTCCCCACCGCGCCACAGGGCTGTGGCCCAGATTCATCATGGCAACCATAAGTTTTCCGCCGAGGCCCACGGGCTTGCGGGTGTTTTCAAAGAACGACATCTGGCCCCTCCGATTTCGTGCATTCCGCATAGGTCAACGGGAACGAGGCCTTCAGCACCGCGCTTTTCCGCACCGCCCAGCCGTTTTGACGCAGGAAACGCAGGTATTCCTCGCTTGTCCATCTGCTGTGGAGGGGGAATCCCGCCATACTCATGAAAAAGGCTTTTGCCTTGCCGGAAACCGAGTTCCCCGCGTGGGTGAAGGTTGGTGCGATGAGCACGCCGTCGTCCTTCAGCACCCGCCTGATTTCGTGCAGGGCCTTTTCCGGATGCGGCACTATGTGAAGTGCGTTGGACACGATCACCACTTCGAAGGACTTCTGTGCATAGGGCAGGCGGAACATATCTTGTACGGAAAAGTGCAGCTTTGCGGATTGATTGTCCCGCTTTGCTTCAAGGATCATCTTTGCAGAGGCGTCCGTAGCCTCGATGCGCGCCGCCGCATCCACGACGCTCTTTGCGATAAGCCCCGTGCCGGTAGCAACCTCCAGCACGGTCTTTGCTTTCACCACCGGCCGGATCAGCCCATACATCTTCTCATACGCCGCCCGGTCGTTTCGCATGAAACGGTCATACCGACCGGCGTTCTTGTCCCAGAAACCCTCACGTTCGTGCATGGCTGTCGCCCCCAAACAGTTAGAGCCATCTAACTATAACACACGAATCATGCAGTAAGATGAGGCTAACCTTCTTTTCTTGGCTAAGACGCATCTCTTCGGTTTTCGCTTATAACGGCGCGAATCAGATACTAGGCTGGAGCTGAAGAAGGAGCTTGGCGGACAGGTAGGTCGATACCGGTTCCCGGAACGGTGATCCAGCCAATTACACCAGGGCTCTAGTCATTGAGTGGGAATAGAAAATTCCTTAGTTATGGGGGTATTAATTTGATTTCCTTTAGGATACACCCCCATAACTATATGAATTGACCTGCTGACTCCAATGAAGATTGGAGGGTAACGGCCAGGGGCGACGGCCTAGCGAGTGTTATTTTGCGAGCTATGCGCGTTGAAAGCGACCTTTCGTGGTATAAACTGCTTGCCGGAAGCCGCGGCTTTCAGAGTACGGCTTACGTGTACGTTTAACCTCCGTGGGCGACGGGGTGCCGCAAGGCGTAGAATATCGCCCACCTGTAGGGGCCTGCAGCGATGCGGGCCCCACTTCGTATGAAGAGGCGCAACCGGTGAGGGTCGTATCCATCTCCCAGGACTTCTTCGACCTCGTCGAGGGCGACCGCGAGCTCATGCTTAAGCACAATCTCCCCTGCATCGTGGTGGTGAGGCTGCGTTTCCGCGGAAAGCGCAGGGACTTCGCCGTGCCGCTGCATTCCAACATCGCCCCCAACGTGCCCAAAGACCAGTACTTTGCGTTGCCACCCCGCCCCACGACGCGCCCCGGCTGTCGCCACAGCATCCACTACATCAAGATGTTCCCCATAACCAAGTCCTACCAGCGCCGCTTCAGGACCGAGGGCTCGGCCTACTACGAGACGCTCCAGCGCATCATCGACGGCAACACCAAGCGCATTGTCTCCGAGTGCCAGGCGTACCTCGACCGCTACGAGCGCGAGGGAAGGCCCCGCTTCGCCGTCGACATCGACCGTATCGTGGGGCTGCTGGAGGGCGAGAAGTAGGGCACCTCGGCTCAGTCTCGAGCCATGCGGAGTCGCTCCGCATTTTTGAACGCCGCGTGTGCGTCCCAAATGCTTGAGAAACAAGCTGTGAAGTGCAGTGGCTCGCCCGTGCCCGTGCATAGCCGTCACCATCAGCGTCTACGCGGCGTCGGCTTCAAGTGGAACTGGCCCCACTGCTGTATATGGTCTGCCTTGCTGCACATGGCGATCAATGCCCACGATGCTTCTGCTTGCGCTTCAGCTTCCGCTGCTCGAAGCGCGCCTCCGCCTCATCCGCGCGACACTGGCTTCTTGCGCGGGCCGATTCCCGCTTCATCGCTTCCCGCTGTGCTGCGAGCGCCTGTTGTGCCTTGGTGCTCACCGCGGGCCGCTTAAGGGCTTTCGCTGCCTCGCGAGCGCGTCGCTTGGGATTCTTCGCGGGCTTGCTTGTTTCCGTGGCCTCGTCACCGAAGAACGAGAGCTTCGCCCATTTGCTTGTAACGAATTGCAGGATTTCCTCATTGGACGGTTCTGCACCGAAGACGATGCGGGCGGCGCCGTATCTGCCGTCCTCGACATGCTCCGCCAGCCCGACCCAGAATTGGCCGTCGTGATATACGGTCAGGGTGGATGACACGCTGATCTGCATGGTTGGTTCCTCCTTTATGTAGATGACCATGCAGAGAAGGGACAACCAAGGAGGCAGGTTACTGATGCGGACTCCCGCACGCCCACGACTACCCGACGGGGACTGTGTTTTCATCTCTGGTGGTTGGATTGTAGCATGAGCGAATGCGCATTGACCTCGCTGCCGGCATGCTGTGACTGGTCGAGGGTTTTACCAGGAATGGGGAAAGCCGGCACAGGAGCTGCGCCCGGGCGATGTGGTCAACATCGCCCCGGGGGTGAAGCATTGACACGGAGCCGCGCCCGACGGCTGGTTCTCCCATCTCGCGCTGGAGGTTCCGGGCGAGGAGACCTCCAACGAGTGGTTGGAGCCTGTGAACGACGAGGATTATCTCAAAGCGACTAACAAAGAGGCTTAAGCACCGTCGCCCACCCGCGCCGCCGAGAGCAGTGCGCCCAAATCGGCCTGGATTGCCTCCGCCTTGCTTCCGAGCTGCAAGGGGGCTGAGTCGCCCGAGATGTTTACGCTCAACAGATGCGCATCCGGCAGCTTTGCGGCCATGCTCCAGAACGGGAGCGTGATGATGCCGGGGGTCATCTCGCCCACGCCAAGCTCCAGCAGCAGCACGCGGCCAGCTCCGCGCTCGTGCACGAAGCGCTCGTATCGTCCGAGGCTCTCGCGCCATGTCGCACCCTGCAGAAACGTGCCGTCGCGCACCCACGGTACAAGATACTGGTTTTTCGTGCGAAAACGCTCATGCCGCTAAATTGAGCGACCGCCTGTACTGCAGCGGGATCATCCGCCCGAGCGATCCCTTAATCCGTCGCCCGTTGCGCCAATCGGCAGAAGCCACGCGTGGACGCTAATCGCTCGAGCGAATCGTCGTCGGTTTCCGTTTAACGATTTCTTTTTCCGCTATTATCCGACCCTCGGACTTCCTCGTGATAGAAGTAGTCCACGATCACCGGATGCCCCTGGGGGACTCTGCCATAAGGCATTTCGTTGTCCACAAAGGGGCAATCGTACTTCTTGGCCATTTCCTCGGCTTTTACTTCAAGCGCTTCAAAATAGCTACGGTTGCGCTTGTTATAGATCTCATCGTAAAGCGGTACGAGATTGGGATGTTTCTCGGCGATATAATCCAGGATCGCTTTTTTGAAACCACCCCGAAGATTGAGATTTTCGAGCCAAAACAAATCGCACCGATCTTTTACTCGCTCAAAAATCATCTCAAAATCCGTGATGCCGGGAAATACCGGGGACACGAAGCAGACCGTACGGATACCTTCGTCATACACCTGCTTCATAGCAGCGATACGACGCTCGATGCTCGACGCGGAGTCCATATCGTTCTTGAAGTTCTCATCCAGCGTGTTGATCGACCATGAAACGGTCACTCGTCCAAGCCTCTTCAGCAGATCGATATCCCGTACCACAAGATCGGACTTTGTGCAGATCAGAATATCTGCATCGCTGCCAATCAGCTGCTCCAGGAGTTTCCTGGTATTCCCGAATCGCTCCTCCTGTGGATTGTAGCCATCCGTCACAGAACCGATAACCACCCGCTGTCCAGCGTATTTCTTCGGATTCTTGATTTCCGGCCAATGCTTCACATCAAGAAAGGTGCCCCATTCCTCCTTGTGTCCGGTAAAGCGCTTCATAAAGGAGGCATAGCAATACTTGCAGGCATGCGTGCAGCCTACATAGGGATTGACCGAGTAGCCGCCTACCGGCAGGCTGGACTTGGTCATGATGTTCTTTGCTTCCACCTCATTGATGAGGATTCCATCGATCACTTCCGCCATGTTCTCTGCACCTCCAGCACTCTTTCGAATTCTTCCGGCAATTCCTGAATCATGTTTTCGTCCCCTATGACAGAGACGAGGTCTTCCTTCATAAACATTGGAATGCCAAGCGCGTGCGCCTGGTCCGTCAAAGACCATGCCCACTCCGGTTCCGTATGAACCTTCCTGCTCTGCGCCCCGGTCATGGTACCGACGACGATCCAGTTGATTCCGGAAAGGTCGACCGTACCGGGATCGTCGAATAGCGGCTCAAAAGTAACGAAGAAGTGATTTGCTTTGACGTTTTTCCGAAGGGCGTCGATACGCCACAGCTCCGCTTTCCTCGTCACCGTAACGCCGAACCATGCGTTTTCCAGGTCGGTATCTAAATCCAGCAAATCGGGTCTCTTGGTCAGGAACAGGAACTGATGCTGTGGATTCTCATGGATCTTTGCAAATACCTCGTCTCGCCATTCCAGCTTCCACCCGGAGAGATCGCTCATGCCGGTAAGGAGAAAGTTCTGCGGGCGTTTCTTTTCCATCATCTTGAGCTTGCTCGGGAAGAACGCAGGATCAGCGAAGTCGTCAATCATATGCCAACGTTTCACATTGTTACGGGCATAGCAATATGGACACCCCACCGTGCAGCCGATGACGATATTCATATTCTGAATCTGATTTTTGATGCAGATACTCATAACGCCTGCCTACCTGCCTCTCCCGTAAACACGCAATCAGCCTCCCCCACCTTGCGGGCAAAAGCCTCGATATCTTGCTTGCAAGCAGCAGGCTCGCAATCGCTCAAATCGTATGACGTGCCGCCGTTTCGATAGACGGCCCGATGGGAAAACGATCGGCTGACAAGCCCGATGCCGAGCTTCTCGCACAGGGTCATCCGTGCTCCCTTTCAGCTATAAAAAACAGGTGTCTATAAACAGTATCCTTGTTGATTTTCGCAGGGGCAATGAACAAACGCGTGCACCTGTCGATAAACGAACAGCTACTGGACATTGTCAAACGACTCAGATTGGAGAGGCGATGGGAGAAACCAAGATCGACCGCCGGCGGCGCTACACCCTCTCGGTCATACAGGAGGCGTTCTTCGCGCTGCTGGCCGAGGTCGGCTTCGCGAAGATGACGGTGGCGGACATCTGCCGCCGCGCCGAGATCAACCGGGGAACGTTCTATCTGCATTGCGAGGATAAGTACGCGCTGCTCGATGCGCTTATCGACGAGGCATTGGCAGCGGCTCCCCCGCTTGAGGGGGTTGAATCGGCAACGCTTTGCCGGCGTCCGCCGGCAGACGACGATTATCGCCTGCTTTATTCGGACAGCGACGCATACGCTCGCGTAGCCCAGCGCGTCATAGAACGCGGAGCGGAGCAGATGGTTCCCTGGGTCATGGAGAAAACAGGGCTTTCACGCGAAGACGCCTTCCTGCTCTTCGTCCACAACGTCCAGGGCGATCTGGCCGTCAACCGCCTGCTCGGCTGGAGACGAGGCCCCGAGTTCGCCCATGCCCAGGAGCTGCTCAACGCCTATTCCGAAGGGGGCTTACTGGCGGTATCCGCTCTTCGCGATTCCGATAACCCATCGTGACCTGCGATTCAGGAATACCAGCCTCCGAGCCCTCTCGTTCGGAGGCTGCGGCTAAAACCTCATTGCGCGTCTACCGCTCCGCGTTACTCGCCACCTGCCCGCGCCACCGAGAGCAGGGCGCCCAAATCGGCTTGGATCGCCTCTGCCTTGCTTCCAAGCTGCAACGGAGCCGAGTCGCCCGAGATGTTTACGCTCAAAAGGTGCGCATCCGGCAGCTTCGCGGTCATGCTCCAGAACGGGAGCGTGATGATGCCGGGGGTCATCTCGCCCACGCCGAGCTCCAGCAACAGCACGCGGCGATCGCTGCGCTCGCGCACGAAGCGCTCGTATCGTCCGAGGCTCTCGCGCCATGCCGCACCCTGCAGAAACGTGTCGTCGCGCACCCACGGCACAAGCTGCCAGCCGCAGTGCGGGCATCGGGGGACATCCTCGCTGCGGACCTCGAACCCCGCCATGCCCGCGAGCATGCGCTCGACGTAGGGGCTCGCGTCGAAGGGCTCGTCGCAGCATGGCTGCTTGCACTGAAGGTGCGCGAAGCTTCCCTGATAGTTGCAGATCCTCTCGGTGGGAAACGTCTTCTCGACCTGGGTGTCCACATTGGTGCTCAGGATGAAGTAGTCCTTATGGCCGATGAGGGACCGTAGGTCGAGATAGGGCTGCGAGGCCAGCTCGCGCAGCATGAAGTCGATGTATCGCGCATAGTATGCCCACTGCTGCTCGAGGCTGGGGTAGAGGTGGTAGAAGCCGTCGAAAAGGCTCTTGAAGCCAAAGGCTTGCTGCCAGCCCGCCATTCCTGCGCGCGCCATGCCCGCGCGGTTGTAATGGTTGAACCCGGCGGCGCTCGACATGCCCGAGCCGATGCCGACGATGATGGCGTCGGCATCGTCGATAAGGCTTCGAAGCCTACGCGCTTCTCTTTCTAGGGGTGGCATCGGGCGATCTCCTCGAAAGCCGGGGCCATATCGCCGTCAACGAGAATCGTCTCGCACGATGCATCGGGCGCCATAGCCTGGCTGTAGTTGAACACGATGTAGGTGGCGTGCTCGCAGACGTTCGCGATCTGGGCGAGCATGTGCTTTATGATGCCGTTGCGCAGTCCCACGCCAAGTTCGAGGATGGCGACCCTGCCGTTGCGATGGGCTTGCACAAGGCGCTCGAGCTCCTCGAGCTGGGCCGTGGCGAGGGCGTCTGGATGGGCGAGACGCCGCTCGTCGATCGACGTGCGTATGCTCCCCTCAGTCTCGAGCACGCGCTCCTCGTCGAACCCGGCGCGCGCGAAGTGCCCGTCGATGTTGCATGTGACCACGAAGGTGTCGGCGTGCTCCGTAAGACGCCGCAGCCCGTTCATGAGCGAGCCGGGCTCATATTCGAGATACTCCTTTTGATGGAACCGCTCGGCCCATCGGCGTCGCACGCTGGCATCCGGGGAAGCGAGCCCCTGCAGTATGCAGCCGATGCCGTCTGCCTGGGCGAGGTCCCCGTACGCCTCTTGGAAATGAGCATCGGCGCAGAAAAGGTTGAGCCCCTCCGCCATGTCGAGTCCGTTGCTAGCGCCGATGATGACAAGATCCGCTTCGGCTAGCGCCCTGCCTATACGAACTGCTTTCGCCGTCTCCATGCGCTACCTCCCCAGCGTCTTGCGCACGTCGGCGAGCACGTCGGCGATGTCGGCGCGAACGGCGAGCCCCCGATCCTCGATCGCGCGGGGGAGAAACTGCGTCTTGTTGTTTACGGCGATGTAGCTGGCCTGCGGTAACTGCGCCGTGAGGGCCCAGAACGGCTCCTGGATAAACGCGGGCGTCATGCGGCCCACACCCAGCTCGAGGAAGAGGATCCTCTGCCGTGCGTGCGCGTCGAGCCAGTCGGACACCTTGCGGTACTGCTCCTCGTAGAGTTCGCCCTGCAGGAAGTTGCCGTAGCCGCGAACCCAGGGGAACGCCTCTGCCCCGCAGTGCGGGCAGCGCGGCACGAGCTCTGTCGGAACCTCAAGGCCGTCTCCCATGGCCTCTACCATGCGGGAGACCGGCTCGACCGCATCCCACACCGCGTCGGTGCAACAGTGGGAGCACTGAAAGAAGCGGTGGTCGCCTTGGATCTCTGCCACTTTCTCCCAGGGATAGAGCTTCACAAACTGCGTGTCCTGGTTGGTGGTGAGCACGAAGAAATCCTTCTCGGCGATAATGGTGTCGAGGTCCCTGTAGGGCTTGCGCAGCGGGGCGTTGAGCGTGGTGTCGAGGAAGGTGGCGAGGTATCCCCAGCGCGCCTCGGCGGTGGGCCAGCGGTAGAACGACCCCTCGAAAGCGCCCTTGAAACCGTAGCGCTCGGCGAATTTGCCGAAATGCCTGCGATAGGTTGCGTTGTCCTCGTAATAGAAGTCGCCGCCGCCCGCCGCGGAGAGCCCAGAGGCCCCGCCCACCAGCACGCAATCGGCTTCCTCGATCATGCGGGCGAAGTCCCTGATTTGCTGGTCGTAGGGCTCGGGCTCGCGGTCACTCAGCTCATAGGGCGTGCCGCCGCTGCGGTAGGCGGCCTGAAGGGAAAACGATTGGTTGGTGAGCTCGATAACGAGCTGCTCGTACAGGGTCACTGGATACCTTCTTTCAGCTATTATAAACAGGTGTCTATAAAAAGTATCCATGTCGATTTGCTTAAGAGCAATGAACAGCTTCGGCCTGCTGTCGATAAACGAGCGTTTGCCGGGCATTGTCGAGCGTTGCAATTGGAGGGGTAATGGAAGCGGGGAAGATCGATCGTCGCCGACGCTATACACTCTCGGTCATACGGGAGGCGTTCTTCGCGCTGCTGGCCGAGGTCGGCTTCGCGAAGATGACGGTAGCGGATATTTGCCGCCGCGCCGATATCAACCGTGGCACGTTCTATCTGCACTACGAGGACAAGTTCGCCCTGCTCGACGCGCTTATCGACGAGGCCTTGGCGGCGGTGCCGCCGCTCGAGGGAACGGAGGCGGGTGCCCTCTGCCAGCGTCCGCCGGCAAACGATGACTATTATCTGCTCTACTCGGATGACGACGCGTACGCCCGGGTGGCACAGCGCGTCGTCGAGCGCGGCGCCGAGCAGATGGTTCCCTCGATCATGGAGGAGACTGGGCTTTCGCGTGAGGACGCCTATCTGCTCTTCGTCCACAACGTCCAGGGAAATCTCGCGGTCAACCGCCTGCTCGGTTGGAGGCGAGGGCCCGAGTTTGCCCACGCTCAGGAGCTGCTCAGCGCCTATTCCGAAGGGGGCATGCGGGCGGTATCGGCTCGTCACGATCCTCGTAGCTCGTCTTGACCGCATGTCATTTCAGGTAGGTGGCGTTGCTATGGGCCCTCTTTGATTTTCGACGTTGTATAAGGCAATCGCAATCGTCTTGAGCTTCTTTAGGGAACTTGAACAAGAGATATGGCCTGCTGGCGATTGATTAACACCATTCGTTTTGGTTACAAGAAAGCATGCTGCGCGCCTGCAGCATGAGGGAGAGGGAATCCTATGAATATCGTTGTATTGAGCGGCAGCCCGCGTAAGGGCGCTAATACCGATACCATGGTCGAGGCGTTTGCCGAGACCGCGCGTGAGGGCGGCCATACGGTCGAGGTCATCCGCGTTGCCAGCAAGAAGATCGCCGGCTGCTTGGGATGCCAGTACTGCTTCGCCCATGAGGGCGTCTGCGTGCAGAAGGATGACATGGCCAACGTGATTGAGTCGCTGAAAGACACCGACATGGTTGTCTTCGCTTCGCCTATCTACTGGTCTGATATTACTGCGCAGGAAAAGACCGCCATCGACCGCCTGTACGCCTTTGGTGCCACGGGATTCCCGTTCACCAAGACGGCCCTTTTACTCGATAGCCACAGCGAGGGTGTCTATGATGCGGCGATCGCTATGTACAAGTCAACCTGCGCGTACTGCAAGTGGGAGGACCAGGGCATTGTCACCATCAGCGGTATGACCGAGCGCGACAGCATGGCATCCTCGCCCAAGTTGAAAGAGGTGCGAGAGCTCGCTCGCAAGCTTGCCTAAGGACAAGAAGAACGCATGGCAATCAGCGTTGGTGGAAATGCTTGCTGTCCTTACCGAGAGATAGGGGCGAATTCCCTCAAGTGCCGTATAGAACAATTTTTAAACGCAGAAAAATAACTGAAAACAAATTAATCCGCGTTAAAATATTGTCAAATAGAAGTTCATGAGGGAAGGTTACGTATGCGTCGCAAGGCAGACGAGCTCCTTAGGGAATGGCGAGACAGAGCTGATAGAAAACCTTTGCTGGTCAAAGGCGTGCGCCAGTGTGGCAAGACCTATTTGCTCAGAACGTACGCCCAGGATCTTTTCGAATCGGTTGTCTACGTTAATCTTGAGAACGACCGGTCGGCGCGAGCGGATTTTTCGGGCGGTCTTGACCCTCATTCGATCGTACGTGCGATCGAGGCTCGTACGGGACAGCGTATCGTGCCTGGCAAAACCTTACTGTTCATTGACGAGATCCAGGCATGCGAGGAAGCGCTCACTTCCCTTAAATACTTTTGCGAAGATGCTCCCGAGTATTACGTTGCGGCTGCCGGGTCGCTTCTTGGGGTTGCCATTAACCATCAGTCGTATTCGTTCCCCGTCGGAAAGACCGACTTGATTGAGATGACTCCACTCGATTTCGAGGAGTTTCTCTGGGCGATGGGGCACGATCAGCTGGTCGACGAGATACGCTCATCATTCGAGATAATGGGTCCTCTTGCGCCAAGCCTTCATGAAAAGGCGCTTGGGCTCTATCGACAGTATCTTGTTGTTGGCGGAATGCCCGAGGCGGTCCAAACGTACATCGATGATCAGTCAATCATTGATGTGGCCGAAAAGCATCGGATTATTCTCGACGGATATTCCGCCGACACCAATAAATATGCTGATGAACGCTTGAGTGCAAAGACGCGTGCGTGCTTCGATTCCATTCCACAGCAGCTTGCCAAAGAGAATCGTAAATTTCAATACAAGGTAGTGCGAGCGGGGGGCAATGCGTCTCTCTTTGGAGATGCTCTCGATTGGCTTGTATTGTCGGGTACGGTGGCGCGCTGCAGCCTAGTCGGGCAGATCGAAAGCCCCTTAGAGGCCTTCGTTAACCCTTCTGCTTTTAAAATCTATCAGGCGGATACAGGGCTGCTGGTCTCCAAGGCCGGTGCTCAACGCGCCGATATTCTTGCCGGTATCGGCGGCACATTCATGGGTGCACTTACCGAAAACTACGTTGCCCAACAGCTTTCAGCCATGGGTTATCCACTGCATTATTGGGCGCGAGATAATCGTGCGGAAATCGACTTTGTAGTAGAGAAGCAGGGATGCTTGTCTGCGATTGAAGTCAAGGCGGGGGAGAACACAAGATCTCGAAGTCTGTCCTCACTTAAAAAGACCCATCCGGGCGTGCGCCTTATCAGGCTATCGACTAAGCCCTTTGGAATGAATGATGGGCTTATGTCTGTTCCGCTTTATGCGGCATTTTGTCTATAGGGATGATGCTGGTGTAATGCATGGGGCCCGGGGCGCAGCGTTTACTGCGCTCCGGGCCCCGCTGCTTTGTAAAACCATGACGGTTTAGTCGCCGTTGTTTTAGTCAAACAAACTCGGCATGTCATTTTCCTTCATGAGGGCGCCGGCGGAGGGCAGGCTCTGCGCGGTGAACTTCTCGGCCGAGACGCCGGCGCCAAGGATTTCCTCGGTCGTGCCGACGGTGGTGACCGAGCGGCCCTTCTTGGCCGTAAAGGCCTGGACGCCCTGCGTGTTGGTGGTCGTCTTGGTCTTGAGCAGCGACGTGTTGAAGTTCATCAGGCGGTAGTCGCTCGAGACCAGCGCGAGGTCGCGGTCCTCCTTGAGCACCTGCGCATACAGCAGCTTGCTGCCGCCGTAGATGGCGTTCTTAAGGCGCTTGCGGTTGGTCTTGGTAGCGTATCCAGAAAGCGCGACACGCACCACGCGGCCGTTCTCAAAGACGAACAGCACGTCGGCCTTGTAGTCCTCGGGGTCGATGACCCAGATGACGCTCTCGTCGGGTTCCATCTCAAGATCGGTCGGAAGGTACGAGCCCAGCTGGGCCGACTTTGTATCCTCAAACGCCGCGACCTTGCACTTGTACACCTGGCTCTTGTTGGTAAAGACCAGCAGCTCGTGGGTGTTGGAGGACGGGAACTCGATAAAGGGTTTGTCGCCGTCCTTGTACTTGAGCGTGGTCGCCTTCTTGAGCACGCGGTCAGTCATCTTCTTAAGGTAACCATCGCGCGAGAGCATGATGGTTACCGGGTACTCCTCGACCTCGGGCTCCAAGCTTACCTCGACGACCTCGTGGGGCTCAATCCTGCCCGTGCGGCGCGGCATCACGTATTTCTTGTTGACCGCGGCCAGCTCGTCGCTGATAACCTTCTTGATGTTTTCCTCGCTCGAAAGGATCTCCTCAAGCTCGGCGATCTCGCCCTCGAGCTTTGCAATGTCCTTGGTGCGGTTGAGGATGTACTCCTCGTTGATGTTGCGGAGCTTGAGCTCGGCAACAAACTCTGCCTGGGTCTCGTCGATGTCAAAGCCCTTCATGAGGTTGGGCACGACTTCGGCCTCGAGCTTGGTGCCACGGATGATGGCGATGGCCTTGTCGATGTCGAGCAGGATCGCCTCGAGGCCGTGCAGCAGGTGCAGGCGCTCGGACTTTTTGCCCAGGTCAAAGTTAATGCGGCGACGCGTGGACTGAATGCGCCACGCGACCCACTCGTGCAGGATCTGGCGCACGCCCATAACACGGGGATAGCCGTCGACCAGCACGTTGAAGTTGCACGAGAATGAGTCCTGCAGCGTGGTCGAGCGATAGAGCTTGGCCATGAGCTTATCGGGGTCGACGCCGCGCTTAAGGTCGATGGCGATGCGCAGGCCCGAAAGGTCGGTCTCGTCACGGATGTCGGCGATTTCCTTGACCTTGCCCTCCTTGGAGAGCTTGACGATGCGCTCGATGATGACATCGGTCTTGGTGGTGTAGGGGATCTCGTACACCTCGATGATGCGCTCTTCGGGAATCCAGCGCCAGCGGGAGCGAATCTGGAAGCTGCCAAGACCGGTCTCGATGATCTTCTCCATCTCCTCGCGGCGGTAGATAATCTCGCCGCCGGTCGAGAAATCGGGCATGGGCATGTACTCGAGCAGGTCGCAGTCGGGGTCCTTCAGGTAGTGCATTGTGGCGGTGCAGACCTCGTTGAGGTTGAAGCCGCAGATGTCGGACGCCATGGCGACGCCGATGCCCTTGTTGGCCGAGACGAGGATATTGGGGAACGTGGTGGGCAGCAAGCGCGGCTCCTTCATGGCGCCGTCGTAGCTGTCGACGAAGTCGACCGGGTCCTTGTCGATGTCCTTGAAGATCTCGGCGCTGATGGGGGAGAGCTTGGCCTCGGTATAACGCGAGGCGGCGTAGCTCAGGTCGCCCGAATAGTACTTGCCAAAGTTGCCCTTCGACTCCACGAAGGGGGCAAGTAGCGCCTCGTTGCCCGTGGCCAGGCGCACCATCGTCTCGTAGATCGCGGCATCGCCGTGCGGGTTGAGCTTCATGGTCTGGCCCACGATGTTGGCGCTCTTCTGGCGCTCGCCCTTGAGCAGGCCCATCTTGTACATGGTGTAGAGCAGCTTGCGGTGCGAGGGCTTAAAGCCGTCGATCTCGGGGAACGCACGCGACACGTTGACGCTCATGGCGTAGGGCATATAGTTGACCTCGAGCGTTTGCGTGATCGGCTGGTCGGTGACCTCGGAGTGCAGGCCGATGACGTTCTCGGCGTTGACCTGCTTTTTCTTTGGCTGGTTCTTCGTCTTCTTCTTTGCCACGATTTCCTCTTGAACTTCTTATGGGCCGTCGTTATCGATTTGCTGCTACTGCAGGTCCAGCTGGTCCAGATATTCCTTGCCGTGCTCGGAGATATGGCGCTTGCGGCCCGCCTCGTCGTTGCCTAGCAAAAGGTTGAACATGGTTTCCATCTTGGTGACGTCCTCGGGCTCCACCTTGATCAGGCGTCGCGTCTCGGGGTTCATGGTGGTGAGCCACATCATGTCAGGGTCGTTCTCACCAAGACCCTTGGAGCGGTTGATCGAGCACTTTTGGTCGCCGATCTCCTTGAGGATGCCGTTTTTCTCGAGCTCAGTGTAGGCAAAGTAGGTCTTCTCTTTGCAGTTGATCTCGTAGAGCGGCGACTCGGCGATATACACGTAACCCTCGTCGATAAGCGTGGGCACCAAGCGGTAGAGCATGGTGAGCACGAGCGTGCGGATGTGATAACCGTCGACGTCGGCGTCCGTACAGATAATGACCTTGTTCCAGTTGAGGTTGTCCAGGTCAAAGGCACCAAGGTTCTTGATGCGCTTGTCCTTGATCTCCACACCGCAGCCCAGCACGCGCATGAGGTCCATGATGATGTCGGACTTAAAGATGCGCGGGTAGTCTTCCTTTAGGCAGTTGAGGATCTTGCCGCGGACGGGCATAACGCCCTGGAACTCGGCGTCGCGCGACGTTCGGATGGCGCCAGCTGCCGAGTCGCCCTCTACGATGTAGATCTCGCGACGGTTTTTGTCCTTGGAACGGCAGTCGATGAACTTCTGCACGCGGTTGGCCATGTCGGTCTTTTGCTGCAGGTTGGTCTTAATGCTCAGGCGCGTCTTCTCGGCGTTCTCGCGCGAGCGCTTGTTGATGAGCACCTGCTCCACGATCTTGTTGGCAGCGTCTTTGTTCTCGATCAAGTAGGTCGAGAGGCGCTCCTTAAAGAATGCCGTCATGGCCTGCTGGATAAAGCGGTTGTTGATGGCTTTCTTGGTCTGGTTCTCGTAGGACGTCTGGGTGGAGAAGCAGTTGGTCACCAGCACCAGGCAGTCCTGGACGTCTTGCCACTTAATGCCGCTCTCGTTTTTGTTGTATTTGCCCTGTTGCTTAATGTAGGCATCGATGGCGCTGGTCAGAGCGTTACGGGCCGCCTTCTCGGGTGAGCCGCCGTTCTCGAGCCACGATGAGTTGTGGTAGTACTCCTGCATCATGAAAGTGCGCGAGAAGCACATGCACGCGGTGATCTTTACGTTGTAGTCGGGCAGGTCTTCGCGGTCGCGACCGCGACGGTCGGCCTCGATAAAGAAGGGCTCGGTGAGGTAGTCGGCACCGACCTTCTCGAGCACATAGTCCTCGATGCCCTTGGGGTAGCAAAAGTCCTCTTCGGTAAACTCGCCATCATCGCCCTCGATGCGCAGGCGGAAGGTCACGTTGGCGTTGACCACGGCCTGGCGGCGCATGGTCTCGCGGTACCACTCGTGGGGAATGCTGATCGAGGTAAAGACCTCAAGATCGGGGCGCCACTTGATGGTAGTGCCGGTGCGGTTCTCGTCGCTGGGCTCAATCTCGAGCGCCTTCTTTTTGGCGCCGACGACCTTACCCTTCTTAAAGTGCAGAGAGTACTTGTTACCGTCACGCCAAACCGTGACGTCCATGTACTCGGAAGCGTACTGGGTCGCGCAGGAGCCCAGGCCGTTGGTGCCGAGCGAGAAGTCGTAGTCGCCGCCCTGGTTGTTGTTGTACTTGCCGCCGGCGTAGAGCTCGCAAAAGACGAGCTCCCAGTTAAAGCGCTTCTCGGAGGGGTTCCAGTCGAGCGGGCAGCCACGGCCGTTGTCCTCTACCTGAATAGAGCCATCGCGAAAGGCGGTGAGGGTGATGAGCTTGCCGTAGCCCTGGCGCGCCTCGTCAACGGCGTTGGACAGGATTTCGAAGGCGGCATGCGCGCAACCGTCGAGTCCGTCCGAGCCAAAGATGACGGCGGGGCGTAGGCGTACGCGCTCCTCGTCCTTGAGCTGGCGGATACTGTCGTTACCATAGTTTGCGGTGTTTTTTGCCATACTCGCTCTCTCGGTGCTCCCTTGCTGCGTTTTAGTCATATAGATAGTCAAGGTAGCATAGCCCAGGCCTCGGACGATTCTACCTAACACGAAATCCATCGAACAATCGTTCGATTAGATAATGGATGCTTGGGATGCGGGTGGGGTCTGTCCTATTCAAACATCTGCGGCAGGTCGATGAAGACGGTTCGATCGCTTTCGTCAGCTTCGAAGCCCGAACGGGAGAAGAATCCGTAGCGATGGCACTTGAGCCCCGTTGCCTCGACTTGGGTGATTTCCTCGTCGACCATTTTTTGCGTGACGGGGGATTTGCGGAACTTTGCTTCGTAGAATGCGTAGCCCTCGGGGTCTTGCGTTACCACATCGAATTCGCCGCTCGTTTTGTTTGCGGGATCGTCGTACCAGTACTTGCCTATGGCATCGAAAGCCGGTTCGATCTTGCCAGTCCTGTTTTGCCGCACGAGGTATTGACGGCAGATCTCCTCGAACATATGTGGAGTGTAGTTTTCCTCGAAGTCTTGGGAGACGTGACGATCATAGAAGACTTCCGGGTCGAGCAGCTGACGCGCAGAGGCATTGCGGAAGACGTAGCGATAGTAAAAGAGCGAAAGTGGGTCCACCACAAAGTAGCCAGACTTGCGCTTATTCGTAGGGTCGTTGATGGGTGCACGCTTTTGGACGATTTCGAGTGACATGAGCTTGTCGAGTACGTCCGCCATGGCCGGACCGCTCGAGACGTGCGACTGTGCCAGCACGTCCCCCCAACGGGAGTAACCTTGTGCGAGAGCCCCGAAAACTTCGTTGGCGTTGGTCATCTTCGAGATCTCGGCGTTGAGATAGGACGGTACTTCGCTTTCTAAGCGGGCGCCAGGTTCTGTGACGAGCTCGATGATATTGTCGCGTACGCTTTGGGACTGATCGATGAGGCGATTGTAAAAGGGGATGCCGCCAAAAACGCTATAGAGCCGCACCTTGTCCTCGGGTGAGAACGCGGGATAGAACTTTGCAGCGTCAAAGTAATCCATGGGCTTAAGCTCAAGCGCGAGATCAATTCGCCCGTAGAGGGGGCTTTCATGCTCGATGAGAGATTTCATAATCTCAACGTAGGAGCCGCACAGGACAATGTTTAAACGTGAGTCTTCCCTGCGAGCGTCGATTGAGGTCTGGAGAATGCTGTCTAAGCCTTTAACCGCATCTCTCAAGTAGGGGTATTCGTCGAGAACGAGGGTAATGTTCTTGTCTTTGGCTTGGGCAAACAGAAATTCGATGAGCTCGCGGATGCCCGTGAAGGCGAGCGGAGGAAAGCTTAGCGCTTCAGCAGCAAGGGCGGACAGACTCTCGAGGTTGTCTGCCTCGGAGGTTTGGCGGCACTCGTAATAGATCGTTGCGACGTCCGATAAATCGGTTAGCGCCTGCTTGATGAGCTCACTTTTGCCGACGCGACGCCTTCCGTAAATGAGAACATTGCGCTGCTCGGGCGCATTGAGTGTATTCTTAATACGGGCGAGTTCAAGCTCCCTGCCAATGAATTCCACTTACTCGGTTCCTTCCGACTCGGTTTTGTCCGAGTTAATTGTATCGCATGAATAAGTTTATGCTCGAGTTTACTCGGACAAAACCGAGTCGGTTTTGTCCGAGTAAGTTTGAATAGCGAATCGAAATTGTTATGTCCACATGGCGATGGCGGACATGGTTTCCATAAGCGCCGCGTTCGCGCTTGTTATTGCCGCAATGCGCTGTGTCGCTGAGGCGCAGATCGTACCGCTCGAAAGCGTCTTTTGGTTGGCGAACCTGGCCACGGGCGTGTTCTGCGGTGCGACGATTTTCGCGGCCACGTTTGCTGTCCTGTGCGCAACGTTTTTCACGGCGAAAAGACGCCGTGCCAAGCTCGAGGCAGAACTCGACTCCTCAGACGACATTTAATGTGCAATGGGCTGGCTCTGGGTATCCAGAACCAGCCCATTTTGATGTTCGATGAGCCGATTCAGCGTCTCTCACAAAAGTAAGTAGGAGCTAGCGAGGCCTATCCAAATTGACCTCATTGGCGGTGTCGGTTTCGACCGCCGTGCGGCGGGCGCTGTAGGCGATGAGGCCGGCGCCTGCCGCGGCGAGTGCTGCAGCGGCTGCCGTAAGGGGAGCGTTGACATCGCCCGTGCCCGCAAGCGCGCCCGCTTTTCCGGAGCGCTTGTTATTGCCGTGGTCCTTGCCGCTGCCGGAGCTGCTTCCGTCCGCGCCGCCGCCCTCGTCAGTACCGCCGCCACTTGAGCCACCATCGCCGTCCGCCGTCATCGGGGCGTCGTGAAGTCCTGTCGTATCCGAGCTGTCGCATACGCCGACCTGAACTTCTGAGCGTTCGCATGCCGCGTCGGACACATGAAGTTCGTGCAGTACGGCACCCAGCGCCGAGTTTGCGCCGGGTCGGATTTCCTCGAGCGTCACGGGGTCGAGCGCCACCAGATTACGTGCCTTCGCATACAGCGTTACGCGTTTGCCCACTTCGTCGCTCCAACTCTCGGGGATGGCGAAGCTCATGCGGAACTGTGCCGTGCAACCCGGTGCCAGCACGGCGTTGCCGTTGTCGGCTACCAGCGGGTGCGTTGCAAAACGTGTGCCCAGCGTCTCGAGTGCGTACTTCACGTGTGCCATGTCGTTGGCCGAAGCGTCCTCGGCAAGCTCTGGATCGTAGATCGAAGCCATGCGTGCGTTCGCGCCGAATCCGATGGATGCGCTGGAGAACGGCTGGCTGGAGCCCTCTCGATACAGATCGATCGTGCCGGCGGTCAGCAAGGTGTTGCCGTCGTTTCGCACCGTGACCACGAAGGATTCGCCTGCTGCTCCGGGCACCACTGCGCCCGAGGTGGCGACCGCCCCTGTCGGAGTGGCACACGCCACCAAGGGCACTTCGATGCCGTGTAGCTCTGCCTCGCTCTTCTCTGCGCTCACAATGTGCGTGGCGAGCGTGGAGAGTATGCCTCCCGACGTCAAAAATGTCGTTATCTGATCGACGGGATGGTCCAGTTCGCACATCACGAACGGCTCCGTGAACAGATCGCCTGCCAAGGTGCTGGCGAAGATGCGGAAGTGCTTGCCCATCACTGCTACCGGGTTGCCTTCTTCGTCGTAGGTTTGTCCCACCTTGCCATCGGTGTTCTCCACATAGAGCACGCACCTGCCGTTGTTGCTCACGCTAAACGATGCCGGGCCACAGCCTGCGGCACCCACGGGCTGCGTTGCAAATGCCGATGCGCCTCGCGTCCAAGTAATGTGCTGCAGTTGCTCGTTGACGGTTGCCAAAAAGCCCGAGTGTTGTGGCCACGGCACCGCACGGGGCACCGTGGCGTCTGGTGACATAACGCCCCAGCCCGCAATGGACTGGCCGATCACAGCGTACGATGCGCAGCCGCAGCCGTCTGCGGTCTCGTACACAACGGGCACCACCATTTTGCCGTTGATAGTTTCGGGCTCGCCCAGCTCGATACTCGACGGTGCTTGTGGAAAGCGGAGGACCTGACGGAATGTCAGGCTGTCGCCCGAAACGTCCGACCACAGGGTAAAGCACTCCAGCGCAACCTCGGCCTCGCTGCCGAGCGCCTTTTCTGCGGTGGTTCCGCGGCGGTGGAGGTAAGCACCCGACAGGCGTCCGTCGACCAGCGTCTTGCCCACCGTGATACGCGGGCACTGCAGGCAATGGTAGCCATCCTCTTGCAGACGGCCGCGCGAGATGCTGCGCCATGACGTATGCGACACCACGCGGATCTCATCATTACTTATGCGCAGGCGCACGACGGACAGTATGCCGGCTGTGCTTGCCGTATCGAAAAGGGTGTTGTCACCGTCGGGGCGCTCGCCCGAGACCAGCAGCACGTAGGCGTCTTGGTTTCCTCTTCCGTCTGTATATTCCACCACGTCGAAGTCGTAATCGTATATGCCGTCGCGCTCCACGTCGCCCTCGCCAAACCCAAGGGGAAAGTCCACGGGCGTGGGAGCGGACCACGTGCCGTTTGCCTTTGTGTGCACCACCAAGCGCGAGCGACCATTGTCGCCGTACCGCACCGAGGCGATACGGAACAGGCATTCTACGCCGGCAATCATTGCCAGCTTCATGTGGGCTTCGCTGAGCACGCCGGAAAACAGCACGTTGTCGCTCGAGGGTTTTATGCCGCCACGCTCGTCCTCCGACACGCCGGCAGAATTGGCGTTGGGGTCCGCAACGGCGTTCGTCGCCTGCCCGATATAGGTGTACTTATACATTGGCGCGGCGTTTTCGTCGTTCTCTATCAGTGCATGGACGAAATGCTCGATCTGTCCCGTGTCGTCGCTTTCTGCATCCGCCTCGAGCTCAATGCGCGTGACCGCTTGATCCCAATCGCGCACGACAGGCGCGGCGTTTACGGCAGTGGCCTTAACCTCGGCGCGTGCGAGCAGCTCGGCGTTGGTGACGATGGTGGCCGACGCGATAAACTGCGGCACACCACCTGCCTCGGCGTTGCCGCCCGAGCCGAAGCAGGCGTTCAGCGTATAAGGCGTATCTCCACCCAAGGCCAGCTCAGAGCGCTGGAGTACATACTGGTCGCCGTTGTTCACCGACATATTCCACGAATCGGCGAGTGTGGGCCACGATCCCGACCAAGCCTTGGTGGTCCACTTGAACATAACGAACTGGAGTATCACATCGACATCGACGTCTGCACCTACGCGCAGTCGCGGAAGCGGGTGTCCATCTGCCTTCTCGTACCCAATGAACAGCGTGAGGGATGCGGCGCCGCGCACGGCAGACGAGGCGACGCCCGCAACGCCGGCTCCAAAGGTAACGGCAAGCCCGATCTGGATGGTGAACGAGCCCGACGTGTTTGACCAATCGAGCGAAATGTTTTTAAAAAACGCCGCGCCGCTACCGTGCGTGTGGGCGCCCACGGCGAGCGCCAGTTTTGCCAGCACCCAGGGGTTGACGTTTAGGAAAAACGGTACCGGTCCCAAGGTGAACTGTTCGGTCCAGTTGAGGTCGGTTCTTACCTGGAAGAGGGCCTTAATATTGCCGTATGCGGGGTCGTTGTTGTCACCCCAGGTTTTGCCCACCCAATCGTAGGCGAGCGAGCCGTACAGCTGTGTGGCGATATCCATCGTGAACAGCAGCGTGCAATGGTGGCGAAGGAGCTTGGTGTTTCTTGGATCGGTGCCCGAACCGGCACTCATGCTCTTGTACTGATTCCACTTCCCTTCCATTTCGTCGAGGTAGCGGCTTGCCTGCTTGGCGCCCGACTCGCGCGGCGATTTCTTCCAGTATTCCGGATCAGGGTTGCCCGAATCGTTCATATAGCTGGCTGGTTTGTATCCTCCGCCAAACAGTACGTACCCGGCAAACGAGAAATCGAAGAGGATCGGAAATGTGGGCATCCAATACGTGAACTTATTACCACCGATGCCAGGAAACGATGCGGGGAAATCAAACGGAGTGATCTCTTGGTCCATGGTGGTGGGAATGATGGTGGTCGAGCCCGATTCCGCCTTTGCGGCTGGCGCAGTGACAACGGCCATGGGGGAGGAGAGCGTGTAGGTTTTACCCTGATATTCGAGGACAAAGCGCAGCTTGCATCCTTCTTCCAGAAGGCTCGACGCTGCATCGAGGAACTTGTCTTCGAGTATGAACGTCGCCAGGTTATCCGCGCCCGATGCGCTGGCCTTGACTTGGCCAATCTGCGTGACGGTTTCGGATGAGCTGCCCGCGGCAGGCGTCACTTTGTTGATGCGCAGCGTTGCCTGTCCACCCTGTGGCAGATGTGCCTGCACGGTAAAGGCGTGCGTATCGGGCTGCTCGTTTGTCGTGTCGTTCTTCGGCAATGCCATGAACGTAGCTTCGGCGTACTGGATGTCCCATTCGTCGAATGTGAGCTGGCGGAAGTACGGCTCGCCGTCGGACAGCGGACGTGTGGGTGCGGTTATGGCGGTGCCGCCCTGGATACGCGCAAGGGGAATCTCGACATCGCGGTAGCCCGCCATGCTAATGGAGATGCCGCCGTTAAAGTCGTACGCGTCGAGAAGCGTTGCCTCGTCCACGTAGTCTTCCGAAAGAGGGGCGACCTCAAAGATGGCCGTGCCTTCGTCATCGGTCGTGGCGGTGAGCTGCTTGCCTACGGCATAGCGCGATGTGAGCGTGACCTGGGCACCTGCGATGGGCGTATTCTTGTTGGCGACGTCGACCACGACTACACCAAACATGGTGCGCGAGAGAACGAGCACCTTGAAGGGATCTTCTTCGTCGGCATAGGCCGCGGTGGGCGCGAACGGCAGCAGGAAGGCATTTTCGCTTCCCGGCACGCGAGACAACATGATGCTCGCCAGCGAGGACGCTCCAGCAACAAGTAACGAACGGCGATCAAGCATCTTGGGCTCCCATCCCGCAAATATCGGTGGAAATAATCCAATTTTGCGAGAAGACGCTTCGTGGCGGTAGTGCCGTTCGATGGCCAAAATGTCCAAATTGATCGAGCGAAGCGCCGGGTTCCGGAACGCGTTCGATGCGCTTGGCAGCCCGGTCGCTAACGCAACATATGCGCGACCAGCTCGGCGCGTGTGCCGATGCCAAGCTTTGCGTATACGCCGGATAGGCGGTTTTTGACGGTGCCCGGCGATACTCCCATATGGCGTGCGATTTCGGCGTTGGTCCACCCACGACAGGCGAGCATGGCCATGGTGAATTCCGTGGTCGTTAGATCGTCGGCCACGTCCTCGCCCGAATCGGGGTTGTGGATGCGCCGCCAGCCGTAGCTGAAGCGGTACGTGATCTCGATGATGCGCGCGAAATCGTCAGGGTATTGCGTTTTTAGGCACGCCTCGATGAGCCCCTGTAAAAGGCCGTGGTGCTCGCCGATGAGCTCGATGAGGCCGTCGGGGCGCGCAATGTCCCAAGCGGCGCCAAAATGCGCTTTTGCGGCGTCGACGTCTTTGAGACTCATGTATGCCATGGAAGCTGCCAGGTGCAGGAACAGTTCCGAGATGGGATAGCTTCCCTGTTTCATAATTAGGGCGTTTTCCGCCATGCCCAGACTGCGGCCATATTCGCCGCGCAGGTACAGGGCATGCGCCATCACGTAGCTGGCGAACAAGCGCAGGCCTTCGGGCAGATGCGCCGCAAGCGGATAAAACTCTTCGGCAGAATACGGGGAAGGCAAGTGCAGCAGGACGCTCGCGGCCGAGGCGAACAGGATATGCGTGGCGTGGACGGCGGGCGATTCCTCGTCAGTTGGCGTATCGAGGATGCCCGCAAGGCACCGGCGGGCGTCGGCGATACGGTTGAGCGACAGACTGGCGTATCCGCAGATAAAGCATGCGGAATAGCGCAGTGCGGGATCGGTGGCGTCAAGATAGGGGCGCGCCGTCTTGGCAGCAAGGGTGGCCTGTCCGCGAAAGTACAGCGCTTCTGCCGTGGCAATGGCGCGCGAATCGGGGTCGGAAATGCCTGCAACCGCAGCGTCCATCTGCCCCGGCACAAAGGCAGTGCACATCAACGGCATGGGAACGCATGGGTAGCCATCGCAGTCCATCTTCCATCTCCCAACAGCTGGCAACAATAGCAGCAATTGTACTCCTGTTGCTCGGGACTTGAATTTGTGGGTATCGCCTACGATTGTGCCGAACGTATAAAGGAAGAGTCTATTGGCGATGCTCCCAAGGTGGCTACCGAAGCCTAGCTGACCTCGACATTAGGAAAAAATACCACCCCTGTAAAAAGCTCTGTCGCAGCGATGGGAAACGCATCTCGTTCTGCATATAATGAGGTCATGTGACGGTGCGTTTGCATACGTGTAACGCATTCCCATCGAACCGAAAAGGAGCTCTGCATGGATCCCAACAAGCGTCCCGACGACATGGTGCGTATCACCACTCCCGAACTTGCCCAGGCGTTCATCGAAGAGCAGGTCGCTGCAATCCGCGAGCAGATCGGCGACAAGAAGGTCCTGCTGGCCCTTTCGGGCGGCGTTGACAGCTCGGTTGTCGCGGCCTTGCTCATCAAGGCCATCGGCAAGCAACTCATCTGCGTGCACGTGAACCACGGCCTGATGCGCAAGGGCGAGAGCGAGCAGGTCGTCGACGTCTTCAAGAACCAGATGGACGCCAACCTGGTCTATGTTGACGCGACTGATCGCTTCCTGGATAAGCTCGTGGACGTCGAGGAGCCCGAGGCCAAGCGTAAGATTATCGGCGCCGAGTTCATTCGCGTGTTCGAGGAGGAGGCCCGCAAGGTTGGCGACGAGGTTAGCTTCCTCGCCCAGGGCACCATCTATCCCGACATCCTGGAGTCCCAGGATGGCGTGAAGGCTCACCACAACGTGGGCGGCCTGCCCGATGACCTGCAGTTTGAGCTCTGCGAGCCCGTCAAGCTGCTGTACAAGGACGAGGTGCGCGTCGTGGGCCGCGAGCTCGGCCTGCCCGAGAACATGGTTGAGCGTCAGCCGTTCCCCGGTCCTGGCCTGGGCGTCCGCTGCCTTGGCGCCATCACCCGCGACCGTCTTGAGGCGCTGCGCGAAGCCGACGCCATCGTGCGCGAGGAGATCGACAAGGCAGGTCTGACCATCTGGCAGTATTTTGCCGTCGTGCCCGACTTCCGCGCCACCGGCGTGCGCGAGGGTAAGCGCGCCTACGACTGGCCCTGCATCATCCGCTGCATCAACACCGTTGACGTCATGACCGCCGAGGTGCCCGAGCTCGACTGGGCGCTGCTCAAGCGTATTACCGCTCGCGTCACCGCCGAGGTTCCCGGCATCTGCCGAGTGTGCTACGACCTCACGCCGAAGCCCGTCGGCACGGTCGAGTGGGAGTAAGCTAACTCAGCTGGTAGGCGACGAGAACTAGCAGATGTGACAAAGGGACAGTCCCTTTGTCACATCCTCGATATTATGTGCGGGATGGTACGCCACGCGGCGTGCCATCCCGTTCGTTATTTTAATGAGCCGAGTGCGCGAGTGGGAAGAGTCACGAGCATGGTCGTTCCGCGCTCCGAGCTCTTTTCGACCTCGATGGAGCCGCCGTGAAGTGCGGCGATCTCCCAGACCAGCGCAAGCCCCAGCCCCACGCCGCCGTATGCCCTGCTGCGCGATTTGTCGACGCGATAGAAGGGCTGAAAGATGCTCGTCTGGTATTGCTCGGGAATGCCCGGCCCCTGGTCGCGCACGCGTAGCAGCACGCGGTCGCCTTCGGCGCAGGCGTTGATTTGCACGGTCGAGTTGGGCGCGCTATAGCGTATGGCGTTTTCGGTCAAGTTGAACAGCAACCGATAGATCAGCGTGTCGCTGCCGATCGTTTGCGCGTCGCCCTCACTTGTAAGCGTGATGTCTTTTTGCTCGGCAAGGGGTGCCAGGTCCGTGAGCACTTCTTCGATCATCGGCGCTAGGTCAATCACATCGTTGCAAGGGACACTGCGCAGCTCGCTCATCTCGAGCAGGGTCTTTGTCATGTGCGTCATTCGCTCGGTCTGCTCCTGCAGCAGCCCGAGCAGGCTCGCTGTATCGGCGTCGACGTCGGGGTGCTCGGCGCAAAACAGCTCGACCTGGGCCTGCATGAGCGCAAGTGGCGTGCGCAGCTCGTGCGCCGCATTGCCCGTAAACTGTCTTTGTGCGGAAAATCCCTCGTCAAGGCGGGCAATCATGTCGTTAAACGACGCGCTGCAGCGCCTGAGTTCAGAGGGCACGTCCTCGCTGATTTTTGTGTCGGCGAGGTTGTCGGGCCGCACGCTCTCGACTTGCGTCGCAAAGAAGCGCAACGGCCGCAGCGCATGTCCGCTTACAAAGTAGGCCAGCACGCCGCCGAGCAGCGTCACCGCCGCAGTTATATACCAGCTCGTCGCGCCAAACGATTCTTGGGCGTCGTTCACGACGATGGTCAGCGCGTCGTCGAGCTCTTTGTTTGTCGGGTCAAATGAGCTGGGCGAGGCCGCCTCCACCTTGCTGTGCGCCGACGCTTCTGCACCAATCGAGTCCATGTAGCGCATGCCGGAGTAGCCAACCAGGCAATTCATAAGTACGCAGGTCGAACATATCAGCAGTGCCGTCATCAACGTGATGCGCCACTGCAGCGACAACCGCTTCATTTGCCATCCTCCATAACGTAGCCTTCGCCGATTCGGTTGCGGATGGGGTCGTGCCCCAACGCGCCGCGCAGCTTTTTGCGCAGCGACGAGATGTGCACGCGGGTCGCGTTGCTAAAGCTGTTGACGCTGCTGTCCCATACGTGGTCGATGAGCTCCTCCTGGCTCACCGGCCGCCCCTGGTTAAGCATCAGGTATTCCAAGATGCCGGTCTCCTTGCGCGTGAGGGACAGGATCTCGTCGCCCACTGTGGCGAGGCGCGCCTTGGTGTCAAAGCTCAGCGATCCACAGGTTAGAACAACGTCGCTTTGTGTAAAGCGTCTGAGGGTAAGGCTGCGAATCCTTGCCGCAAGCTCGTCAAGATGAAACGGCTTGGTGAGGTAGTCGTTGGCGCCCGCATCGAGCCCCGCTACCTTGTCGGAGACCTCGCCACGTGCCGAGAGCACAAGCACCTTGGTCTCACAATCAGCTGTCCTGAGTTGCCTGAGCACGGTCATGCCGTCGACATGGGGGAGATTGAGGTCGAGCACGACAAGATCAAAGGTCTCGACATCGAGCAGATCGAGGGCCTGCTGCCCGTCGTAGCAGCAGTCGACGCTATAGGCCAAGTTGCGCAGGCTGCGTGCGATCGCATCGCACAGCGCCCGCTCGTCCTCGATGACCAAGATGCGCATAACGTTCTCCTTGCATAATCATTCACGCTTAACACGGATTTTATAGTCGGTATGGTCCAATGGGTCGCGAAACGAAAGGAGTGGTCAGATTGTTCAAAGCGATTAAGCCTGTGGCGCAGGTGGCTTTGCTGATCGTTGGGGTAGCCATGGTTGGCTTTGGAATTATGCGCGGCGAGGCAGATGCCGTGCTGGCCAAGGCAATCAGGCTGTGCTTGGAGTGTATCGGAATTGGATAAAAGAAAAAACACTGCATCGCATCTTTTAGCGCGATTTCGTGGATTGATTCAGGCGGCGGCGACGCTTGCGACCAATATTCACCTGCCTAACTTTGCCAAGGGCGGCATCTACCAGGGAGCGGGCAAAGCCGTCTGCGTGCCGGGCCTCAACTGCTACTCGTGTCCAGCGGCCTCGGGTGCGTGCCCCATCGGGTCGTTTCAGTCGGTGGTGGGCTCGTCTAAGTTTAGCTTCTCGTATTACGTCACCGGAACGCTCATTCTGATCGGCGTGCTGCTGGGACGTTTTGTATGCGGCTTTTTGTGCCCGTTTGGATGGCTACAAGAGCTTTTGCATAAGATTCCCAGCAAAAAGCTCTCCACGAAAAAGCTCAAGCCGCTCACGTACATCAAGTATGCCGTGCTGCTGTTTGCCGTGGTGCTGCTGCCCGTCTTGGTGGTTAACGATGTGGGTATGGGCGACCCGTTCTTTTGCAAGTACATCTGCCCGCAAGGTGTGCTCGAGGGCGCGATTCCGCTGTCCATCATGAACGTGGGAATCCGCTCCGCGCTGGGAAAGCTCTTTTCCTGGAAGCTCGCGATCCTCATTGTGGTTGCGGTGCTGAGCGTGCTGTTCTATCGCCCCTTCTGCAAATGGATTTGCCCCCTCGGCGCATTTTATGCGCTCATGAACAAGGTGTCTTTGCTGGGGATCCAGGTTGACCAGTGCAAATGCGTCTCGTGCGGCAAGTGCGCCAAGGTGTGTCAAATGGACGTGGACGTTACGCGTACGCCCGACCATGCCGAGTGCATTCGTTGCGGCAAATGCGTGGGCGCGTGCCCCGTCGATGCTATTAGCTTTCGCTATGGGCTGGGTGTGACGGGCGACAAACCCGCGCAGTCCACGCAAGCCTGCGAAAACAAATAGGTACCTATATAAGTTTCGATATAAACGGAGGAACCATGAAACTGTCAAAAATTGCAGCTCTGTTGATGCTGCCCGTGCTGGCGCTGACTCTCGCGGCGTGCTCTGCCCCCAAGGGCGACGCGAAGGGTGCTACGAGCGGCGATGCGCAGATTGCCGAGCTCATAGCGCAAAAGCCGTCGAGTGCCGAGGAGGCGGCCGAGCTGTACCAGCAGCTGCTGCAAAAGGAAAACGAGATCTTTGCGAGCGATAACGCCCTATGGGAAAAGGTGTTCCTTGCGGCCAACAAAGACACTCCCATGATTGAGGACGGCAAGAACTACGGTGACTTCTTGCTCGATACCATCGAGGGCGCCAAGGATCAGTTTGCGGCTGACGAGCTTAAGACGCTTAAGGCCGGCGCGCAGCAGGTCAAGGAGATCGAGGACAAGCTCATGGCGCTGGAGAAGGAGTTCCCCGGATGCGGCAGCACGCCCGGCGAGGGGGAGAGCGTCGATGCCTCGACCGCAGGCATGACTAACGGCGAGAGCGGGGAGACGAAGTTCCCCAGCTTTAAGGGCAAGGACTTGGACGGCAACGATGTAAACAGCGACGAGCTGTTCTCCAAGAACAAGGTCACCGTCATGAACTTCTGGTTTACCACCTGCAAGCCGTGCGTGGGAGAGCTGGGCGATCTGGAGAAGCTCAACAAGGAGCTTGCCGAGAAGGGCGGCCAGGTCGTGGGCGTTAATTCCTTTACGCTCGATGGCAACAAAGACGAGGTGGCCGATGCCAAGGACGTGCTTTCCAAGAAGGGCGTGACGTATAAGAACATCTGGTTTAAGTCGGACAGCGAGGCCGGAAAGTTCACCTCCAACCTGTACTCGTTCCCGACCACCTACGTGATCGACCAGAACGGTAACATTGTGGGAGAGCCGATCATGGGCGGCATCAACTCCGCTGAGCAGCGCGAGGCGCTCAACAAACTGATCGATCAGGCACTCGCGAAGAGCGAACAGTAAGTCCGTGGGACAGACAACTGAAGGGGAGTCGCTGGAAACAGCGACTCTTTTTTCTGCTTCGGGGTAGCATCATGGGTATACGTCGAAAGGGCACGCAGCTTTTCGTGCATTGCCCGAGCGGTGCGCGAAGCAACCAAGCTGTGAGTTTTCTTAAGCGTTCTGGGTATGGCAGTGTCAAGAATATCGGCGGCATAAGCGGCTACACGGGAAAGGTGGTGCGTTAGCTATGAAGGTGGTTATCGTTGGAGGCGTCGCGGGCGGCGCATCGGCGGCGGCACGTTTGCGCAGACTCGACGAGCAGGCCCAAATTGTCATCTTTGAGCGCACGGGTTTTGTATCGTATGCCAATTGTGGGCTTCCGTACTACATTGGCGGCGTGATAGAAGAAGAGAGCGCATTGACGCTGCAGTCTCCCAAGGGCTTTTGGGATCGCTTTCGCATTGCGGTCAAGACGAGTCACGAGGTGTTTGCCATCCATCCCGATTCGCATACGGTCGAGGTTCGCAATATGCTGACGGGCGAGGAATTTGTCGAGACGTATGACAAGCTCATCCTGTCGCCGGGTGCAAAGCCGATCCGCCCTGCGTTGCCGGGCATCGACTCGGATAAAATCTTTAGCCTACGCACCGTTGAGGACACGCTGCGTATTCACAGCTATGTTCGAGAGCGGCGACCGAGCAGTGCCGTCGTGATCGGCGGCGGCTTCATTGGCGTCGAGACGGCGGAGAATCTGTGCGAGCTGGGGCTCCAGGTGACCCTTCTGCAGCGTCCCGTCCAGCTTATGAACAACCTGGATTACGACATGGCGACCCTTTTGCATACCGAGGTGCGTGAGCACGGTATCGATCTGCGCCTCAAGGCCGATGTGACAGGTTTTGAGGAAGTTGATGGCCGCGTTGTCACCCATGTTGCGGGCGATGACCCTATCGGAGCCGATATGGTGCTGCTTGCCATTGGCGTGGCACCTGAGAGCCATCTGGCGCAAGAGGCGGGGCTCGAACTGGGCATCAAGGGGGCTATTGTGGTCAACGACCGCATGGAGACCTCTGCTGCCGACGTGTATGCCGTGGGCGATGCCGTGCAGGTCACGCATCAGGTGACCGGCGAGGACGCGGTCATTTCGCTCGCCGGCCCCGCCAACAAGCAGGGGCGTGTCGTCGCCGATGTCATAGCCGGCATGGACAGCTGCTACCTCGGATCGTTGGGCTCATCGGTTATCAAGGTATTCGACTTGACGGCGGCAAGCACGGGACTATCCGAAAAGGCGGCACACGCGGCGGGAATTGACTGCGACAGCGTGGTCCTGTCGCCCGGTTCGCATGCGGGTTATTATCCGGGTGCAACGCCCATGACCATGAAGGTTGTCTTCGAGAAGCAGGGATTGCGCCTGCTGGGTGCGCAAATCGTGGGCATCGATGGTGTGGACAAGCGTATCGACGTTCTGGCGACTGCCATCCAGGCAGGCATGCGCGGCGATAGGCTTAAGGATTTGGACCTAGCATACGCGCCGCCGTATTCATCGGCGAAGGATCCCGTCAATATGGCGGGCTTTATGATCGAGAACCTCAATCGCGGCATACTGGCGCAGTGGCATTGGGAGGATGAGCCCAACTTGCCACGCGATGGCAGCGTGCAGCTGCTCGATGTTCGTACGGAAGGGGAGTATGAGCGCGGGCATATCGATGGTTTCGTAAACATTCCCGTCGATGATCTGCGCAATCGCCTGAGCGAGCTCGACCGGGCCAAGCCGGTCTACGTGATTTGCCAGAGCGGCATTCGCAGCTACATTGCTTGCCGCATTTTGGCGCAGCATGGCTTTGAGTGCTTTAACTTCTCGGGCGGCTATCGCTTCTTTGCAGCCGTGACTGAGGCTCGCCGCGGCAGCGCTAACGTTATGCCGTGCGGGCTCGAAAAGTAGCGCGCATTGGAATGTGACAAAGTGACAGCCTCTTTGTCGCATCGGGGATGTTATATGCGGGATGGTGCGCCATGCGGCGTGCTGTCCCGTTCGTTTTTTGGCGCGGTTCGTTACATTCCTCACTGGTATCGGCCAAAAATGAGGATAGAGTAGGACAAACGCGCCGAACGTGAACGGCGGGGGAGCGGGCGAGCGCGCCCGCGCGAGAGAGGTTGCCGTCCATGCTGGATCTCAGAGTTATTTGCAAAAGGTACGTTACGCAGTCGTTTACGCAGGTAGCGCTCGACAGCGTAAGCCTGTCTTTTCGCGATAACGAGTTTGTAGCCATCCTGGGTCCCTCGGGTTCGGGTAAAACTACGATGCTCAACGTCATTGGTGGACTCGACCATTTCGATTCCGGCGACCTGCTGATCGATGGCATCTCGACCAAGGATTTCAGCGACCGCGATTGGGATGCCTACAGAAACAATCGCATTGGCTTTGTGTTTCAGAGCTACAACCTCATTCCGCACCAGAGCATTTTGGAAAACGTGGAGCTGGCGCTTACGCTCACGGGCGTGGGACATGCCGAGCGCCGCCAGCGTGCGCGTAAGGCGCTCGAGACGGTTGGTCTGGGCGAGCACGTTGACAAACGCCCGAACCAGCTTTCGGGCGGGCAGATGCAGCGCGTGGCCATTGCCCGCGCCTTGATCAACGACCCCGAGATTGTGCTGGCTGACGAGCCGACCGGCGCCTTGGATTCAACGACGTCCGTGCAGGTTATGGATTTGCTCAAGGACGTTGCGCGCGATCGTCTGGTCATCATGGTCACGCACAATCCCGAGCTGGCGTACCAGTACGCCACGCGCATCGTCAGCCTGGCGGACGGCAAGGTCACCGACGATTCCGACCCCTTTGATGTGGCCACGGTCGCACATCGCGAGGCAAAACCCACGCGCAAAACCTCGATGAGCTTTATGACGGCGCTGGGGCTTTCTGCCCGAAACCTCATGACCAAGAAGGGCCGTACGGCCATGACTGCCTTTGCAGGTTCGATTGGCATTATTGGCATCGCGGCGATTCTGGCGCTCTCCAACGGCGTAAACGGCTACATCAAAAAGGTCGAGGAGGACACGCTCTCAAGCTACCCGCTTACGATTTCCAAACAAGATTACGACCTGTCGTCTATGATGGGCGGACAGGGGGGCACGGATGAGGAGGCGTCCAAGGGCGAGGACTCGTCCGATGGCGCTACCGGCGGCAAGGCTCAGGGGACCGATAAGATCCCTGTGGTCACGGCCGTAAAGGACATGTTCGCAAGTGTTAAATCTAACGATATGACGAGCTTTAAGGCATGGCTTGACGACGGCGGCAACGGTATCGACAAAGAGGTCAACGCTATTCAGTATGGTTACGGCGTGACGCCGGTTGTCTATCGTTCGAGTAAGGGCGACGAGAAGCCCGTTCGCCTTGTTCCCAACGCTATGACCGAGGCCATGAGCGGAGGCGCGAGCTCGGCGGCAACGGTGAGCATGGATTCCATGGGAACGTCGGTCTTTAACGAGATGATTGACGACCAGAGCCTGCTCGACAGCCAGTACGATGTCGTTGCCGGCCATTGGCCTACGTCCGCCAACGAGGCCGTGATGGTGCTTTCGAGCCGCGGAACGGTGGGCGACTACACG
Organism: Collinsella sp. AM36-4AA; assembly: GCF_003467795.1. Classification (NCBI taxonomy): domain Bacteria; kingdom Bacillati; phylum Actinomycetota; class Coriobacteriia; order Coriobacteriales; family Coriobacteriaceae; genus Collinsella; species Collinsella sp. AM36-4AA. Next base: position 5,130 of record NZ_QSHS01000012.1, on the reverse strand, counting down.
CTCTACAGCATCGGCGCGCTGGATATCGATGAGCTCAACGACCTGGTTAACAGTGCCATGACGGCCGACGGCAAGGTCAAGACGCCCAAGACCGGCAGCGACTTTACCTACGACGATGCACTGTCCACGACGTTTAAGGTGTTGTCGCCGGCCGATGCCTATCGCAAAAACGAAGAGACCGGCATGTGGACTGACATGTCTGGCGACGCCGACTTTATGAAAGCCAAGGTTGCCGACGGTATTGACGTGCGCATTGTGGGCGTGGTGCGACCCAACGAGGCGGCAAACGCGAGCGCATTGTCCCCGGGCATTGCCTATACGCATGCGCTGACTCGCCAGCTTATGGAGCGTGCTGCCGATTCGCAAATCGTGCAGGAGCAGCTTGCCCACCCCGAGACGGATGTCTTTACGGGCAAGTCTTTCGATGAACTGCAAGGCGAGGCCAAACAGGGCGTGGATTTGGGCAGCATGTTCGGTGTGGACGAAGCGGCGCTCAAGAGTGCGTTCTCGTTCGATACGTCGGCGCTCTCGGGTGCGGCCGGCGGTATAGACCTTTCTGGTATCGACTTGTCCGGGCTGGACCTTGACCTTTCGGGCGTTGGGAAGGACATCGACTTCAGCGACATCATGGCCAAAGCGCCGGCCCCAGATTTCTCGGGCATCTTTGACGGTCTGGAACTCACGCCCGAGCAGATGCAGCAGGTAGGAACGCTTGCCAACCAGCTGTTTGAGGGCTTTCTGCAGTCTGATCAGTTTAAGGCGCTGTCGCCCGAAGATCTTAAGGACGCGTCAAAGCTTGCTGCCGCATTCTCGGCGTATCTTGAGAATGATGCCGCAGCCCAGCAATGCCTGGCTCAGCTCAAGGCGTTGGGCGGCGATGCCTTGGCCGAGCGTCTGCAGCAGGTGATGGGCGACTATGTGCAAAAGCAGCTGGCTCCGTATTTGCAGCAGTCTATGGATCAGGTGATGAAGGCGGTCAGCGAGCAGATTGCGACGACGGTATCAACCCAGCTCAAGGCGGGTGCGGCAGGGTTCATGGACCAAATGGCGACGCAGATGTCTTCGAGTTTTGCCAACCTGGCGAGCGCCATGCGCGTGGATGCGGGCGCCTTTGCTCGTGCCATCCACTTCAACATGGACGCCGAGGATCTGAGCTCGCTCATGATGAGCTATGCCAAGGCGTCGAAGCTCACCTACGACAACAATCTGACCACGTTGGGCTATGCGGACGAGGCGGACCCCATTTCGGTCAAGATTTTCCCGCGCGACTTTGAGGCCAAGGAGCGCGTGCTCGATTACATCGATGCGTACAACAAGCAGGTCAAAGCTGCTGGCCACGATGAGCAGGCAATCTCGTATACCGACTACATGGGCATCATCATGGGCTCGGTGACCGACATCGTGAATACTATCAGCTTGGTGCTCATCGCATTCGTGAGTATCAGTTTGGTGGTGAGCTCCATCATGATCGGCATCATCACCTACATCAGCGTGCTGGAGCGCAAAAAGGAGATTGGCATCCTGCGCGCGATCGGCGCGTCAAAGCGCAACGTGGCCAACGTATTTAATGCCGAGACCTTTATCGAAGGCCTCATTGCCGGCGTCTTTGCCATTGTCGTCGTGGTGGCCGTGAGCTTTCCGGTTAATGCCTGGGCGCTTGCGGCCAAGCAGGTGCCCAACCTGATGAGCCTGCCCGTTCAAGACGCGCTGATGCTCATTGTAATTTCGGTGCTGCTGACGGTCGTTGCCGGCCTGCTGCCGGCTCGCAGCGCATCCAAGAAAGACCCTGTGGAAGCCCTACGCTCCGAATAATGTGACAAAGGGACAGTCCCTTTGTCACATTGGGTGGCTAGCTCGTTTTGCCCATCAATGTGATACGGATGCTTGGATGGGTGTACTCGTCAAATTCATCCTCGGGATCCGTGTCAAACGAATAGTACGTTTTGATGGGGTTGTCACTCGTCCTGATGGAGATTCTCTCGTAGAGCGAACCGTTCAAAAAAGCCTGCCTAAACTCTTCGGGGAGCTTTTGCGGTGCTAGGAGCTCGGGACTCACGGTCTTGACGTCTACGGTTTGGACGACAGAGGAAAGTTCGTCCAAGTCGAGCTCGATGCGGGCGAGGTTGTCCTCAAGGCTCGCGTCGGGGTCGATCTCTGCCGCGTAGCTCACTTCCGTGAGCGTTCCCTTGTTGTCAAAATCCAGGTACGTATAGGTCTTCTGGGCATCGGAGTCGCCGTCGTGCAGATAGCTGCGGACGTGATAGCCGTAATCTTGATATCGCTCGTAGGGGTCATCGGCGGACACGTACTCGCATGAGGGCTCTAATGCCTTGCGTGCGATGGCGATCTGCTCGGCCGCGGCCGCGGCGTTCTCCTGCATCTCGATGTTTCCCTGCGCCAGCTGCGGGATATAGGCGCCGCACACGATCGCGAGGGGCAGCGCCACAAGCGCGACGACCCACTTCTTTGCACGGGGGACAGGCACGCCACAGGCCTCTGCCATGGCCCTTGCGTTGGCGAAGCTTTCGGCAAGCACGTCTGCCGCGGTGGCGACGGCGCCTACGGCAGCGGCGACTTCTGCCGCGCCGCCCAGGTTGCGTGCGGTCTCGTTGTCGCTGTTCTTGAGCAGGCGTGCGGCGGCCTGCGTGCCAACAACGCCTGCGATTTGTGCCGAGCGGTCTTTCTCGCTCTGCTCGATGGCGAGCCGGTTCTGCATTTCCTTCCACTGCTTGCCGCGCATGCCAAAACGCGGCGCGAGGGCACAGTAGCAGAATATGACGAGCTCGATGGCGGTGAGCACCAAGGCGGTCATCATGCCCGTCTCTTGGAAGCCTTCGTGATGGAAGACGATGTCGTCGATCATTTCGAAAGGAATAATCAATAAGGGCAGCACGAATGCCATGGCAAGCGCCGTGCCGGCAACCTTGGGACAGATGCAGTATCGCTGGATGCGCTTACGTTCTTGTTCGGAAAGTGTTGCCATGGCTGATCCTTGGTGTCGTAACGGTCGTTGCGGCGCATGGGGCGCGGGGCGCATCAGTTTGAGCTAGCGCTGGATAAGAACATAGAGCAAGATGCTCATCGCGATGAGCAAGAAGCCTGCGATGTTAAACATCAGTGTGGCAAAGTTGCCCACGATGGGGCGTTCGACATAGCTTTTGTCTGGGTTGCTGGGGTTGTAGTACACGGTCATTTGGCTACCGAGGGGCCAAAGCTGCTCCGCGAGGGTGCCTAGGCGGGCGATGGGGCCTGTCTGCACGTGCAGCCAGCCCTTGGCGTCTTCGTAGGCGGTGGCTTGCGTGCGGATGGGGAGTCCCGACAAGCTTTTGGTCTTTATGCCACGGAATTGTTTTTTCGCGCGGTATTGCGTGCCGTCGACGGTGTATTCCAAAACGGGATTCATTCTGCCTTCACCCATAAAGCGATGGTCGATGACCGTCCCCATGGTCACGGCGGTACAGGCCTTGGCTTTTTGCGGGCGGCGGCCTTCATGAGCGCGCTCACTCCGATAAGCAGGATGCCGATGCCCCCAACCAAGATGAGCGCGAGCAGGGATATCTGCGACGTGGTCACGGCGTTCTCCTTTGGCGCGATACCGTCATATGTGACCCAGTATAGAGAATCCCGCCATCGATGAGCTATTGCGGGGGGGGGGTCAATTCTGAATGTGACAAATGGACTGTTCCTTTGTCACATCGGGGACTGCGGAATCGAGGTCTAATACTTTTCCCGAGAAGTGAACGAGTGAAAACGGACTCCCGAAGCATCGACACTTTTGGCGTGCAATTTCCTGCGATTTTGCCAGTCAAATCCTGCGGTTTTGACGCCTAAAAATGTCAATGCTTCGGGGGTCCAAATACAGCCGTTCACTTCTCGGGAAAAGCATTAGACCTCGAAATATGGGCGGCGTTCGCGAACGGCAACTAGCTTGCGTCCGGTAGCCGGCACTTGGGGCAAAGGGACTGCCCTTTTGCCCCTTCACCATTGCATCGTATCTGGTGTGGAAAAAATATCGCCTGCGTTCTCGCGCCTGCGAAGAGTTCCTGAACCGCTTGAATGGGATGTGACAAAGGGACTGTCCCTTTGTCACATTGATTTGAGAGTGGATGTTGATGAATTTATCGCTGGCCCCTATGGAGGGGATTACCGGGCATGTGTTCCGTCGCGTGCATGCGGAGTGCTTTGGCGCGCTCGATTGTTATTACACGCCGTTTTTGCCGCCGCCGCGGGTGGGCAACCGCTTTGGTGGCAAGGCGTTTAAAGAGGTCGATCCTGCCAATAACCAGGGGCTTAACGTAGTACCTCAGCTGATGTCCAAGAATGCGGACGAGTTTGTGTGGGCGGCGCAGGTGCTCGCCGAGATGGGGTACCGCGAGGTCAATCTCAACCTTGGCTGCCCCTCGGGTACGGTTGTTGCCAAAGGCAAGGGTTCGGGCTTTCTGCGCAACCTGGATGAGCTCGAGGTGTTCTTGAGCGACGTGTGCGAACGCTCACCCTTGCCGGTGTCGGTCAAGACCAGGCTGGGGTTGGAAAGCGATGACGAGTACGAACGCGTGCTCGACCTCTATTGCCGCATGCCGCTGGCAGAGCTGATCGTGCATCCGCGCGTGCAAAAGGACCGTTATACGGGCTCGCCGCGTAAAGAGTTTTACGGCGAGACGTTGGAGCGGGCGCCGTTTCCCGTGGCCTATAACGGCGACATCTTTGATCTTGAGGACATGGATGCGCTGGTGGGGGCCTATCCCGGAACACGCCACGTAATGTTGGGGCGCGGCTTGCTCGCGAATCCCGCGCTGGCTCGCATGGTTAAGGGCGGCTCTGCCGCCACGGCTGCCGAGTTGCAGCGCTTCCACGACACGCTGTTTGCGGCCTATGCGGACGAGATTGGGGGCAACGCGGTCTTTCGCATGAAGGAATGGTGGTTCTACGCCAAATGTGCCTTCGCCGATCCCGCTACCGTGCACAAGCTCGTGCGCAAGACCAAAAAGGTCGACGAATACCGCGCCGCCGTCGAGCGCGTCTTTCGCGAGCAGCCGCTCGCGCCTGTTGCCCGCTTTTGTGGCTACTAGTCGTTGGGGACGTTCTTTAACGACTAGTCGTTCAAGAACGTCCATTACAGTCGAAATTGTC
>NZ_QSHS01000011.1:0-60569 GCF_003467795.1 Collinsella sp. AM36-4AA | reverse complement strand
CTGTTGCAATGAAGATGAGAATCAAGGAACATCCCGCCCGTGATGGCAGATGTAAATAAACGGTGGAACGGCTGTAAAAGAGTCTTGCCACTGGGTAAAATCAGGAGGTGCCGCGGAACCCGCTCCTCAGCTACTCAAACTTCGGAGACGCGGGCAACGCAGGTATTATCGTCAAAAGGGTCGGTTGCAGCCGGCCCTTTTCATGACTCCCTTCGCTATCCGTTACTGCTTATATTCCCGCCAGATCGAGTAGAGGTTCCGGGCAATGCCGGTTACACACATCGAGAGGGTGTCCTAAAACAAACACCGTTCTATCAGCTCTCTACTGCGCAGGGTGTTGATCCACTCCTGCGGAATTGCGCCGATACCGTAGGCCGTGCCGGCGAGGGCGCCTGCGACGGCTGCGGTGGTGTCGGTGTCGTCGCCTAGGTTGACGGCGGCAAGCACGCAATCTTCGTAACTGTTGGTGTTGACAAAGCACCAGGTAGCGGCTTTAAGCGTGTCGCGCACGAAACCGCCGGACCTGATTTCGTGGTCGGGCGCGCTTTTCAGCTGCAGCGCCCACGAGGGGAGTGCGCCGTTCAGCACGTCTCTCATCAGCTCGACAAATATGACGCATGCATCGGTCGACGTTCTGTGGGCGTGCGTAATCGCGGAGACCTTGCTGACCTCTTCGTCTGTCGCATCGGTGAACGCCAGGGGAGCGATGCGCATGAGCGATCCGTTGCCGTTGTCGCGCTCGCTGGAGCCTCATTGCTACCCTTGCGTTTCGTCATTGGTCGCTTCGTTGATGGCGCGGTACTCGGCACTCAGCTCGCGCGCCAGCTCTTCCTTGCTTGGAAGATACGGCAGGTATTTGGCGGCAAACACTTGGTCGTTGTCTTCGGGCAGCGTGTACTCGACGAGCGAATTGCTTTTGTCCGCGCAGAGCACGATGCCTATGGGCGGATTGTCGCCTTCGTTCATGAGCTCACGCGTGTAGTAGTTCACATACATTTGCATCTGGCCCAGGTCCTGATGCGTAAGGTCATCGGTCTTAAGGTCGATGAGCACGAAGCAGCGCATCAGATAGTTGTAAAACACAAGGTCAATATAGAAATGGCGCCCATCAAAGGTGATGCGCTTTTGGCGCGCCTCGAAAGCGAAACCACGGCCAAGCTCCAGCAGGAACTTCTGAAGATGCGTGATGAGCGCCTGCTCTAGATCGCTCTCGCGAAACGCGGCATCGTCCGAGAAACCTAAAAACTCCAGCACATATGGGTCGCGGATGATATCCTCGGGACGACGAGCCGGGGTGCTCTTTTGGATTTCCTGGGTGACAGCCTCCTTGTCTTTGCTGGCAAGTAGGCGCTCGCGGAACATAGTGTTAATCTGGCGTTCGAGCTGGCGCGTGCTCCAGCGAGAGTCGGCGCATTCGTTCATGTACCAGGTGCGAGCTTCGGGGTCAGGAATGCGTATTAACCTGCGGTAATGTGTCCAGCTCAATTCGGGACGCAGTGAGTCCCGAATTGGAAATGCAAGATAGAACTGACGCATTTTGCGCAGCTCCCTTGCTTCAAAACCCTTACCAAAATCCTTGGCAAGTCTGATTGCGAGGGCCTTGAGCAGGGCCTCTCCATACTTGGCACGCTCCTCTCCGCCCTGCTCATCAACAATGCTCTTGCCGATCTCCCAATATGCCTCAACCATCGCAAAGTTAATGGCGGTATAGGCCTTGTCGCGAGCGGCGTTGAGAATCGAGGAAACCTGCTTGTAAAAAACTTCTGGCACGATTGCCGATTCCCCGCGGTTTACCAGTTCACCCATCAATATCGCCCGACTTTCCTCTTGAGGAGTGCATCTTTATTGCATTTAGTTTAAAGCCTCGCGCTGACACGAATTGCTGCGTTGTCTGGCACCTTCGCATGGGGGCCTTGCGGTGACTAAAATGTGGCAATAGAGACAGTTTTCACGAACCCCATGGGAGTGACATGCATGGACAACAACACCTTGCTGTTTCAGGACAAGGGTTCGGGTAGGTTTAAAGACGTCAAGATCTACCCCAACCGCATCGAGGTGCTCAAGAAGGGCACTTTTGGTGGCAAGCACGCCGAAATTGTCTATCTTAAGGACATTACGGGCGTCAATAGAATCAAAGGCCGCGATGTTTTTCTGCGCAACAGGCTGTTGACTGCTTGTGTCTTTAGCCTGAGCAGTCGTGCGAAGGCCCAGGAGTTTGTTAACGCGCTGAACATGGTGATGTAGCGTATGGCGGCGTTCGGGCCAAGGTAAAAATCAGGGGGCACAGAACGGTGTCCTGCGCCCCTCGTCGAGCCGATGTGTCCAAAAGGGTCGGCTTGCCTATTCGCTGTCGTCCCCAGCGTTTTCGCGTTCGCTGGCAAGCATTGCTGCGCCGGCGACTGTCGTCGCCACGGCGGCGGCAGCGAGCCCGGCGGCGATGCCAGAGCCGTCGCCTGTGCCGGCAAGCTTTTCGCCTGAGCCCTTGCGCTTGTTGCCCTTGTCGTTCTTGTCGGCGCCGCCTGCGTTGGTGCCGTTGCCGTCGCCGGTGTCCGTAGCGCCTGCGTTGCCCGAAGCCGTCACGGTAAAGCTCGCGGCTCCGTCATTGGCAAGCTTGTAGTTCTGCGCCGCGTCGCCCAAAAGGCCTTTCGCGCGCACCCAGTACGTCCCTGCGGTAAATGCCTCGCCCTCGACCATTGCCGTGCCCGGAGCGCCGTCCGCGTCGTGCGCAAACTCGAGCTGGGCCGTGCAGGCATCGGTTTCGAGCTTGCCCTCGAGTGATGCCGCAATCTTGGCGCGCACGTCTTCGCCGGCCTTAAGGCCTTCGAGCCCCTCAAAATGGGGCGTCAACGCGCGCGGATCGATATCGATGGGCACATGACCCCGCAGCTCCGTAACGGTCTCGTTGCCCAAGGCGTCGACATCCACATATTCGATGGTAAACGCATGGCCCGAAGCCGCCACGTTGAGTACGTTGCTGCTGTCGACGAGACGGAAATGACCCTCGCCAACGGTCTTGCCATCCTGGAGTGAGGCATCGCTCAGCGAGTCGCCGTATGTCATGCGCATACGGGTCGGGAGGTAGTACGAAGCCGACTGCGTGTGCTTCGCATCGTAATTGCGCTGATAGATGCTCCGGGCCAGCGCCGCATCAACAAAGTCGGATGCGATGATGCCAATGTGCTTGAGGTAATCTGACTTTGTATCCTCGGTGCCGCTGGGATTGATGTACGGGCTCTTGTACAGATGCTCGTTGACTACTCGTGCCGAGGTAAAAGGATTGCCTCCGTGCGACAAGCCCGTGCAGCTGGTGTAGTTGATAGACCAGCAACGCTCCTGGACTTGCACCTTGGCCCTGTCATCGTCCACGACGTCCACCTTGTTGCGCGTGCGCCCGGTCGTTTCCTTCAGCGCATTATCGACCCAGCTGAGCTTGTCGGTTCCCGTGAGTTTGTACTTGTCCTGGGCGTATACCTTGGTGCAATAGGGCTCTTTGTCGCCTGTTTCCCCCGCGGCTTCAAAGCCCCGCGCGTCTTGGACGAGACACATAGTGGTGCTGTCGGAGTGAGCCTTGATCTTGTCATCCCATTCGGTAAGGTTGAGGCCCCACGTATGGCCGCTTGCACTGTTGCCGGCGAGCCTAAATCGACGCAGCAGAACGATCTTTCCGCGCACCTCGCCCAGCGTGGGGACGTGGCTCGACGTGTAGAACAGGTTGGGGTTATCGGCCATAACCTTGGCGAAGGCCGTCGTTATGCTTTCGTCGGTAGCCTCATCGTTGCCGCGCGATACGAGCATGATGAGCGCTTCTGACAGGTTTTCGTTCAAAAACGTTTTGAAGTACCCGATGACATCGGAGAGATGCGGATAGTTCCCGTCTTTTTTGAGTAGGTAGAAAATCCCGTGGTCGATACCGGGGTCGTCGCCCTTTCCGAGTCGGATATCAAAATAGCGGATTCCCTCGAGCAACTGCGTGGGAATGTAATCCTGCTGGCATTTTACTTGCGAGGATTGGGGCTCAGTGTCGTTGTCCACGCTGCAGGTGCCCGAATCGTGCGTACCCGGGATGCTCAGCTCGTCGAGGAACTTGTTGTCGTCGACGTATTTCATCCAACATGGCCCATCGACGTAGCTGCTGTACGTGATCCAGTCGAGGCTGCTAACCGTGGCATCGTTCTTTTTCATGTCGTAACCGATAAGTTCGAGCTCCCACGGAATGCTCTTACTCTTATGGCAGATCTTATTGTTGTCCTGGTCTTTGCCGTTCGATTCTATTGCCAAGTACTTAATGTCTTTTTTCTCGGTTTCTTTCTCGACCGTGCGGTCTCGGATGATATAGGTTCCGTTTGATTGACGCTCGAACGCAAAAGCGCGGCTGGGCTTGTTGTCATACTCGCCGCCCCATACGTGGATGACCTTTCCGTCTTTGTCCGAGTCGTCGTCGACCGACCAAATGCTGTAGCCCGTCTTTTTATGCTCTTCGAAATTGAGCAAGGTGCGGATAGCATACCAGTTTGTATCGTCATTCTTGGTCGTTACGTTCTCAAGGATGAGCTTGTTGGACGTACCGTCATTAAACAGGTGGCAGACGTTGCCGCGAACGTTGCCGTCTTGGTTGACGCTTGCAGTACGAAAATAGCCCGCGGGGCGAAGGCGAATGACGAAATTACCGAGGTGCTCCGCCGGTTTGGGCGTGTCGTCTGCAAATGCCGCTCGCAGGGGAATGCCCGGTGCCGCGGTTTCTGGCAGGCTTGCAAGCGGCGACAGCGCCGCAAGACCTAAGCCCAGCGTAAATGCTCGGCGGCTGATGGCATGGTGTTCGGTCATAACTCCTCCATTCGCAGCGTGCGGTTATGCGATAGTTTTGGTCACTATACTGCCCAGATGTTTAAAGATGCTGGTTTAATTGTCTGCGCGGCGCAATAAATCGGTGGGCGGACGTGTTGAGGTGTTTGTCGTTTTCGTACTGTTGCCACATTTGGGGCGGTTCCGGCGTCCGGCACCCTCGCGTTCGCCGGCTACCGGCATAAGAAAGGGAGGGCCGGTTTACCGGCCCTCCCTGGGTACGAAGCGCTGGGGCACCGCCGCTTGTTAGCGCTGCGCCCGTGTTTCCCGTTGCGCTCGCCAGTCGCTTAGCGCTTGATCTCGATATCGTCGAGCTTGACGTCCATGGCCTCAGTCTTGGCCTTGGCGATGTCATCGGCAAATTCCAGGGACTTCATCATGGCTTCGACGGCGTCCTTGTGCTCCTCGACGTTGTCGATGCGCACGTAGACGCTGCCGCCCTCAACGTCGGTGAAGTACTCAGTCGTTACGCCGCCCGAGTGCGTGAAGTAAGCACTGCGCCAGGTCTTGCCGTTGTATTTAACGGGGTCGCTTTCGGTCCATCCGGAGTTGGCCTTCCACTTTGCCTCGTAGTCGAACAGCTCGTCGGCGTTCTTGTCGGGGTCGAAGACAGGAATGAAGCGGTCGCTCGCGTGCTCGCTTTCGGTGAACTTAAACTGGGCCCTGTCGGCCGTGTCGCCGGCAACGTCGGTAATCTCGACGCCCTCGGGGACCTCGACCTTAAACCAAATGAAGTCGGTCCTCATATCCACGGCTGACTTTTCTGCTCCGCCGCCACCGCTGCTGCCGGTAGCGCCACCGCTTCCGCCACAGCCCACCAGGGCAACCGCGGCAAAGAGGCTGATGCAGAGGGTGAGAATCGCTAAGGCCTTCTTTTTCATGGTCGTGTCCTCCTCGATCTGTAACCGCCCATGGATTACCTGCCTTTACTGTACGCGCGGGCGGCTCGCTAGGGTGGGCCATGTGTCCCATTCTGAGGGCCGGATTTGCGCCGTTAAGTGGGGCGCAAAAGAGGGGAGGGCCGGCCGATCCGATCCTCCCCTGGCTGGGCGTCCGATCATTTAATGACTGCGCATGCGATGCTGCGTGCGAGCCCCTAATGCTTGATCTCGATGCTCGAAATCTCGACTTCGCGCGCCTCGGAAACTGCCTCTGCCATGTCATCGGGGAACTCGATGGAGTTGAGGAGCGCCTCGGCTTCTTTCTTGTGCTGGTCGAAGTTCGAGATGAGGACGTAGACGCTTCCTGGTTCAACGTCGGTAAAAAGGATGGTTGAGATACCGCTGTTGTCTTCGTACGTTCCGACGAGCCACGTCCTGCCGTTATATTCGACGGACCCGCCATCCTTCCACTGGAACGTATCCCCCTTCTTTTCTGCCTGGTCGGCGTGGGACTCCTCGGCCGTCAGCGCTTTTTTCCAAACGGGGATAAAGCGATCGGCCGAGGCGTTCTCGTCTTCGGGGAAGGTGAGCTGAACCCTGTCGGCATTCTTGCCGGCGGAGTCGCTTACGCCGACACCCTCGGGCATCTCGACCTTAAACCAGATAAAGTCGGTCTTCTTGGCGACGGGGGCCTTTTCCTTGCTCTCGCTCTTGGCGGTGCTGCCGCCTCCGCCCGATGCGCTCCCGCCGCAGCCGACAAGGGCAAATGCGGCAAAGAGGGCGATGCAAAGGGAAAGGATCGATAGGGTCTTTTTCTTCATGGTGGCGTCCTCCTTGTCTGCCAGGGACATCGTGTGCCGCGGATCGCTGGGGCGGCGGTTACGCATGCACATGATGTCTTTGTTTACTGTGCGGTTATTCCTCCATTCGTCGTCCGGTGCCGTGATGAGCTTGCCCCAACATAGGGCTCCTTACCTATATGTATGCTCCAGTTGCCGCTGCCCGGAAGTCTCGAAAGGTGGGTCATGTGTCCCATGTTTGTGTCGCTGCCGCCTATCGTGTGCCATAGAAATCCGCGATGGCCAGGTGCGCTGACGCCCATGTGCTTATGGGCTAGACTTAGCACCATTATGTGATCGATGCGGTCGGTCGGCGGTTGCCACCCGACCGATGTATATGACTTGAAGGTGCATGCGTATGAGCCAAGAGATGATGGACAAGACCTGCCGCGGGTTTGCCGAGGCGCTTGCCGCGCGCGAGCCGGTGCCCGGCGGCGGCAGCGCGAGCGCCTTTGTGGGTGCGCTGGGCGCCTCGCTGTGCGGGATGGTCGCGCGCTACGGCGCGACCAACCCCGCGCTTGCCGATCGCGCGGATGACCTGACGCGCGCGTTTGCCCAGGCTGATGAGCTGGCCCAGGAGCTTGTCGAGTTGGTTGCCGAGGACGTTCGTGCCTATGGGCAGGTGTCCGCGGCGTACGGTATTCCGCGTGACGATCCGGCTCGAGCGACCGCGATTCAGGATGCGCTGCATGTGGCCGCTATGCCGCCGTATCGCATTATGGATGCCTGCGGGCGTGCGCTGGCGCTGCTCGAGGACATGGCCGACAAGGGTTCGCGTCAGCTGCTGTCCGATGTGGCGTGCGGCGCCGTGTTCTGCCGTTCCGCTATGCAGGGCGCGAGCTTGACGCTCTTTGCGAACACCACGTCTATGAAGGATCGCGCTCGTGCTGAGGAGCTCGAGACGGCGTGTGATGAGTTGCTCGACATGTGGTTGCCGCGCGCCGATGCGCTGGCGCGCCGCGCCGCCGACGCCGCAAGGAAGAGGGGATAGCCATGGCTGAACTGCTGAAGGGTGCCCCCGTTGCTCGCGCTTTGACTGAGGAACTTGCTGCTCGCTGCGTGGCTTTGCGCGAGCGCGGCGTTGTGCCGACGCTGGCTATCGTGCGCGTGGGTGAACGCGAGGACGACCTATCCTACGAGCGCGGTGCGCTCAAGCGCTGCGAAAAGGTTGGCATTGAGGCTCGCCGCGTTTTGCTTCCCGCCGATGTTTCGCAGGACGAGCTGTTGGCGGCCATCGAGGACATCAATACCGATTCGTCTGTTCATGGCTGCCTGATGTTCCGCCCGCTGCCCGCCGGCCTTGACGAGGACGCGGTTGCCGCGGCACTCGATCCTGCCAAGGACGTTGACTCCATGACGCCGACTTCGCTGCTCACCACGCTTTCGGGGCGCGGCGAGGGTTTTGCCCCCTGCACAGCCGAAGCCGTGCTTGCTTTGCTGGATCATTACGGCGTTGAGCTGGATGGGGCCAAGGTCGCGGTCGTTGGTCGGTCGCTGGTGATTGGCCGTCCCGTTGCCGCCATGCTTACGGCTCGCAATGCCACAGTGACGACGTGCCATACGCATACGCACGACCTTGCTGCCGAGTGCCGTGCTGCCGACATTGTGGTTGCCGCCGTTGGACGCGCGCGTACGATTGACGTGGATGCGGTTCGAGAGGGCCAGACGATCATTGATGTTGGCATTAATTGGGACGAGGCCGCTGGCAAGTTGGTGGGTGACGTCGATTCTGATGCTGCGGAGCCGGTCGTTAACGCCATCACGCCCGTGCCGGGCGGCGTGGGCGCTGTGACGACGGCGATCCTCGCCAAACACGTGATCGAGGCGGCCGAGCGCGCATCGAAATAGGCGTTTTGGGCTGTTTGAGGGGTTAGCTCTATACCCCGTGGACAAAAAATGCCAAATATGAGTACTGTTGCCAAGATAGTCACATATTCTTTAGGTCAAATAGGCTCTCTAACGATATTTATTATCGATAAAGAGCCTATTTTATTGGACCTATGAGGAATTACATCATCTAATTTTTGAACAAATGTAGACTTTTGGCACCCATACGTAGCAAAATTGATGTTACTAAATTGGTGACAGTACTCACATTTGGCATTTTTTGACCACAGGGGTTGCCAGCGCCGCGGTTTCGCCCTTTCTGCGCCGAAGCGATACACTGTTATCGTTTGATTTCTTCGCTCAAGGAGGATGCGCATGCCGTGCACAACGATTTTGGTTGGTAAGAACGCGAGCTACGACGGGTCGACGTTGGTTGCCCGCAACGAGGACTCGTCCAACGGGGTGTTTGAGCCCAAGCGTATGCGCGTGGTGCATCCCGACGAGCAGCCGCGCGTCTACACGAGCGTCCTGAGTCACCTGACCGTTGAGCTGCCCGATAATCCCATGCGCTACACGAGCGTCCCCGATGTTATTCCCGGTCACGGCATTTGGGCCGAGGCGGGCTTCAACGAGCTCAATGTGGGCATGTCCGCAACCGAGACGCTCACCACTAACGAGCGCGTTCGCGGCGCCGACCCGCTCGTGGACTACGTGCCCGCCAAGGGCAACGAGGGCGAGGACGGATACGTTCCGGCACAGCCCGGTGGCCTGGGCGAGGAGGACATGGTGACCCTGGTGCTGCCATATGCCAAATCTGCCCGCGACGGCGTACGCATTCTGGGTGACCTGCTCGAGCGTTATGGCACCTACGAGAACAACGGCATTGCCTTTAGCGACGTGGACGAGATCTGGTGGCTCGAGACCATCGGCGGCCACCACTGGATCGCCAAGCGCGTGCCCGATGACGCCTATGTGACCATGCCCAACCAGCTGGGTATCGACAGCTTTGACCTGGATGACGCCGAGAGCGCCCAGGCCGACCACATGTGCTCCGCCGACCTGCGTGCCTGGATGGCCGAGTGGCATCTGGACCTGACGCTGGGCGTCGATGGCGACGGCCCGGCTGCGATCTTTAACCCGCGCGAGGCCTTTGGCTCGCACAGCGACAGCGACCATGTCTACAACACGCCGCGCGCGTGGTACATGCAGCGCTGCCTTAACCCCAGCGATGTGTGGGACGGCCCCGACGCCGACTACACGCCCGAGAGCGATGGCATCCCCTGGAGCCGCGTGCCCGAGCGTAAGGTGACCATCGAGGACATCAAGTACGTGCTTTCGAGCCACTACCAGGGCACGGAGTACGACTGCTACGGCAGCAAGGGCACGCCCGCCACACGCGGCGCCTATCGCCCCATCGGTATCAACCGCAACAGCCAGCTCGCTGTGCTGCAGCTGCGCCCCTATGCGCATCCGGCCTACCGCGCCGTGCAGTGGATGGCCTTTGGCTCCAACTCGTTTAACGCGCTGGTTCCGCTGTACGCCAACGTCGAGACCATGCCCGAGTACTTTGCCGACACGCAGGCTCGCGTGACGTCCGAAAACTTCTACTGGGCCAACCGCCTGATCGGCGCGCTGGCCGACGTCCGCTTCCATGAGTGCGGCCGCGCAGTCGAGGATTATCAGGAGAAGGTCGGCGGCATGGGCCACAAGCAGATTCATGACGTCGACGCTGCCGTAGCCGCGCTGCCCGAGGCCGAGGTGCCTGCCGAGCTTGCACGCGCCAACGAGGAGTTTGCCGAGCTCGTGCGCGTGGAGACCGATGCCCTGTTGGGCAAGGTGCTCTACACCACGAGCTGCGCCATGAAGAACTCTTTCGCGATGAACGACAACGTGAGATAGGGATTTCCCGTCGATCGAATAGCGCTAAAACGCTTTGTCGCTTTCACTCAATCTTGGGTACAAGAACGCCAATGCAGTTGTTTGTGATTGGAGACAACCATGGTTATGAAACTCGATCAGCTTGTTAACGGCGCCATCAACGTGGGCTTTGGCGCTGCCGCCGTTGCTGTCGAAGGCGGCAAGAAGGTCCTCGACGACCTTAACACCAAAGGCGAGCAGGTCCGCAAGGACACCGCCACCCCCGATATCGCCCGCAGCGTGTCCGACATGTTCGAGCAGGCCGGCGGTACCATCTCCGATCTGACCGAGCGCTTGGGCATGCAGGGCGAGACCGCGGCCCAACGCGTGCTCGACGAGCTCATTCTGGCTCGCGTCCGCGTTATGACCGCGCCCGAGCGTACAGCCTTCCTGGCCCATGTGCGCGACATCGTCGATTCGGTCGAGGACAACGTGACCTCGGTGCCCGTCGAGTCCGTTGAGCCCGACGATGCGAAGGATACCGAAGAGGCCGAGTAGCAGCGCAGATGGCAGATTCCACCACCGATTACAACAATCTAGATCCCTTGGGTGACGAGGCGGCGGTTGTCGATGAGGTCGGCGCCGCCGTCTCGGGCGCTCGCAAGAAGCCGCGCGCTGTCGATATGGTGCCCGAGGAGCCCGAAGCGATGGCGCCGGACGAGGAATACCAGCTCACGCCGGCGGGTCGTCGCGAACGCATTGGGCAAATTGTTCGCCTGGTCAAAAAGTACCGCGTGTGGGATAACCTCACGCCGGTTCGTTTGCGCCGCCTGCTCGAGGAACTCGGCCCCATGTTCGTCAAGATGGGGCAGATTTTGGCTAACCGGTCCGAGATTCTGCCGCAACGCTTTTGCGACGAGCTGCGTCGTCTGCGCTCCGACGTGGAGCCGGTGCCGTACGAGGTCGTACTCAGTTGTCTGGAAGAAGAATACGGCCTGCGCCTGGGGGAGATGTTCGATGCGATCGACCCCAATCCGCTTGGTAGCGCATCGCTCGCGCAGGTGCACCGCGCTCGTCTGGTGACGGGCGAGGACGTGGCCGTCAAGGTGCAGCGCCCCGGTGCGCAGCAGGTTATGGCACAGGACATCGATATCATCCGCTCGGTGGTGCGTATCGTTTCCAAGTTCGTCAACACCGATCAATTTGTTGACCTGCACGGCGTAGCCGAGGAGTTGTGGACCTCGTTTCGCGAGGAGACCAACTTTTTGGCCGAGGCCAAAAACCTCAACGACTTCTACGAGTTCCATAAGAGCGTTCATGGCGTGACGTGTCCTAAATCCTATCTGGACCTGTGCACCGAGCACGTGGTGGTTATGGACTACGTCGACGGCATTTCGATCGCCGATCCTGAACGCTTGGTGGCCGAGGGCTATGACTTGGAAAAGATCGGTGCCGCAATCGTCGAGGATTACTCGACGCAGGTGCTCGATGACGGCTTTTTCCATGCCGACCCGCATGCGGGAAACATTATTCTCAAGGACGGCATCGTTTACTTTATCGACTTGGGCATGGTCGGACGCATGTCGAGTCACGATCGCGGTATCGTCAAGGACATGATTTTCGCCGTGGCCGAGGGTGACGTGCCCAAGCTCAAGGATTCGCTCATGCGCTTCGCCGTGACGCGTGGCGACTCGGCTGAGCTCGATCATTCGGCCTTTTTGTCCGATCTTGACTTTATCGTGGCTGACTTTGCGGGCCTTGACCTGAAGGATCTGGATATCGGCGAGTTTTTGACCTCGCTGTTAAACCTGGCGCGCAAAAACGACGTTGAGCTGCCGAGCGTGGTAACGATGTTCGCCCGCGGCATGGTGACGCTCGAGGGCCTGTTGACCGAGTACATGCCCAACGTCAACATGATCCAGATCATTCAGACGCATATCAAAAACGAAAAAAGCACTTATGCGCGCGTGCGCGACATGGGACGCGATCTTGCTGCGAGCAGCTATCGCGCGGCAAAAGGCTCGCTCGAGGCGGCCGAGTATCTGGGCTTGGCTTCGCGTATGCTCACGCGCGGCCAGCTTAAGGTGAACACGCAGATCATGAGCAGCGATAAGGCGCTGCGACAGCTGGGCGGAATTATCGACCGCATGTCGATGGCAATTGTGATCGCCGGCCTGTTTATCGGTTCGTCGGTGGTGTACTACGCACGCATCGAGCCGGTTGTGTTTGGTATCCCAGTCATTGGCTTTATGGGCTACGTGAGCGCGCTGGTGCTGGCGCTTATGCTGGGCCGCAATATCTGGCTCAACAGCCACGGCGGCAAGCACTAGAGGCTGCGGCCGTCACCGCATTTTCCTATCGCAAACAATAGCTTTTACCTTGGGCTTCGCCTGCGTGCGAGGCCCTTTTGCGTGATACCATTTTGACGGTAATAATCGATGGCCTAGATGGTGGTGCGGAGACGCACGAATGCGCGGTTTTCCTGCGCGTTTGGGAGAATCGGGGTGCAAGTCCCCGGCTGTACCAGTAACCGTAATTCCTCTTGGCTCGGGATGTTCGCGTCGCAGATCGGATGGCGCGCCCGAGTCGTTAAGGTTAAGTCGGATCGCCTCCCATCTTGCGTGCGGCTGCGGCGTATGCCGCCGGTGTGCATAGGGCTCTGGAGGGAAGGAGGACCCCGATGGGGGAACTCGAGCGCAACATGCGCGATGACGTGGGGCAGCCTCAAGGCAACGCTCCAAGTACAGACAATGGGGGACAAATGGATATGTTTGAGGACGAGCGTGTGTGCGCCTCGTTGCATCGCCGTGGCGCGATTGCACGCGGTATAGCCAAGCGCGGCCTGGTGGCATTCCTGGCCTTCGCGATGGCCTTTGGCACCACGCCGGCTCAGCTGTGGGCCGAGGGCGCCGAGGGCATTGCCGAGGCTGTGGCTCAGGCTGCGACGCCGGGCGAGGGCACGGGTGCCGCGGACGGTGCTGCCGACGGTGTCGTTTCTGAAACCGGCTCTAACGCGAGCGATGCGTCGGTTAACGATGGCGCTTCGGCGAATGCCGCAGATAGCAACGGCGTAGCGTCGGACGATTCTGCCGCAGTCGAGGCTTCTACTGCTTCGCCGGATTCATCCGAACAGAACGTCAAAAGTGTTGTAGCCGCTTCCGATGAGGCTGAATCTCAGCCTACCGAAGCCGCAAGCCAAGAGGTCGCGGCCACGTGCTCCGTCGTCGGCACCGACGCCAAGGGCGCCCAGCAGACCTGGGCCGCCGCGCAGCAGATCGCTCTGAAGGAGGGCTCGACCGCGGCCGACCTCTCCGAGCAGCTCTTCAGGCAGGCCGGCCTCAAGGCCGACTACGACCCCAACGGCTCCTGGGGCTGGGCGCTCAACTCGATCACGTCGCCCTTCGACGCGGGCCGCACGCTCGCCTACGACCCGGCGACCGGCGCGCACTGGCAGCTGTTCGTCAACGGCAGCGTCTCCGCGGTCGGCGCCGGCGGCTACACGCTCAAGGACGGCGACTCCGTCGTCTGGTGCTACTCGAAGTACGGTGACCCCGCGCCCGCCAATCAGATTTCCGTTAGCTGCACCGTTGTCGGCCAGGACGCCTCGGGCGCTCAGCAGACATGGGCGCAGCCCACGACAGCTTTGGTGGAAGAGGGCACGACCGCTGCTGATCTTTCCGAGCAGGCCTTTAAAAAGGCCGGCATTGGCGCCAAAACGGGAAAAGGCACGTACGGCTGGTATCTCGAGTCGCTGACTTCACCGTTCAACAAGACCGTGACGCTTTCGAGCGAGAAAGTTAACGAAAACACTTGGAAATTCTGGCAGTTCTTCGTTAACGGTCAGGCGGCCAATGTCGGCGCGGGCAATTACACACTCAAGGCCGGGGACAAGGTTACCTGGGTCTATGGCTTTGATGGAACCATGCCCGGCCAGGTTTCCGTTTCAATGGAGATCATCGGTAAGAAGGATGAGAAGGCGCAGCGCTGGACCGATCCTTCGACGCAGGTGTTTGTCGAGGGCACGACGATCAAGGACGCTTCCGCTGCCTACTTCGATGCCATTGGCATTGAGTCCAAGATGTACGACCAATTTGGTTATTGGGGTGTTCATAGTCTTGTCTCCCCGCTTGATGGCACCGAGCTGTCGGGTGCATGGTCGTTCTTTGTCAACGGCGTTCCCGGGCCTCAGCTCGATAGCGATTACGTGCTCAAGTCGGGCGACAAAATCGTCTGGGCTTACGCCCCTGGCGACACCGTTCCTAATCCCGATGAAGTCGTAGTCGATCCGAGCGCTTCGCGCCCGACCGATTGGAAAGCCGACTGGAGTGGCAATTCCAATGCGGTGGTCAAGAACGTGTCCACGCCTACGGGCGCGCTGGCAAGCTCTTGGACGTTCGATTGGAGGGCCTACTCGGGTGCCACGTATCCCAATGCGAGTGAGCCTATTGTCGTGAACGGCAACGTTTACCTTGCCGTGAACAAGCGTTTGCTTAAGATCGACGCCGAGTCGGGCAAGGTGCTTGCCGAGTCGAACCTTCAGACTGCGATTGGCTACACCACGCGTCCGATTTATACGAAAGGCTTGGTCATCGTCCCGCTCGACGGCGGTGCGGTCCAGGCTCTGACGGCCGATACGCTGACGACGGTTTGGGTCACTGACTCTGTGAGCAAATCTGCCCAGTCAAATTCCCAGCTGACGGTCGATGGCAACTATCTCTACGTTGGCACCGTTGATGTCGACTATGGAACGAGTACGTACAATAACGGTCACCTGACGCGTATTAATATACTGACCGGCGCTGTTTCTTGGCAGCATGTTAATGCTGATGAGGGCTACTACTGGACGAGCGCTACAGTGGGCGACGGCTATATTCTGGTTCCGACGAGTGCGGGTACCGTTGAGATGCTTAGCAAGTCGACGGGTGATGTGCTCGGCAGCGTTTCGGTTGGTGCCATCGTCAACTCCGGCTGTGTACTGTCCAAAGACGGCAAGCATGCCTATGTGATCTCGCGTGACGGCAAGCTCCATGTGCTGGCACTGTCGGACGCAAACGCAAGGGCCTCTTCGCGCATTTCCGAAGAACGCGTCATCGATCTTGGTCTTACGGGTTGTGCCTGCATGCCCACGCTGTATGGCAATAAGCTAATTGTCGGTGGCGAGGTTTCTGGCGGTTCGGCGCTGGCGATTGTCGACCTTGATAATGACTTTGCTACGACGTTGGTTTCGTCTGCCGATGGCTCCGTGCTTCCTGCCGGTGGCATCAAGGGCGCACCGCTCGTGAGTGTCCAGGCGGATGACGCGTACGTTTATTTCACTGTCAACTATGGTGCGACTTCCGACTATGTGAGCTACACCTCGGGCGGTGGCGTGTATCGCTACAAGATGGGTGACGCGCAGGCGACCGATGCGTTTAGCGCAGCGGGACACAACAATTACTGTGACTCGCCGATTGCCTGCGATGCCAAGGGTAACCTCTACTACATCAACGATTCCGGCACGCTTTTCAAGCTGAGTGGTGGCGTTAAGGTCTCGTTTGAGACTGGCGAGGGTTCTAAGGTCGACTCCCAGACTACGGCCGACGGCAAGTTGGTCAAGCCGGCCGATCCGACGCGCGATGGCTACACCTTCGCTGGCTGGTATACCGATGAGGCTTGCACGCAGGCGTATGACTTTAGCACGCCGGTGACGGCCGATCTGACGCTGTATGCCAAGTGGACCAAGAATGCTGTTAACCCTGGCGGCAATGGCGGTTCTGACACTAATGGTGGCAACGGTGGCGCTGGCAACGGTTCCGGTGCTGGCACGGGCACGGGTTCCGGCTCCGGCACGAAGGGCCAGCAGGTCGGCGGCGCTATCGCCCCGGGTCATAAGCCGACGACCAAGACGACGGTGTCGACCAAGACCGAGACCAAGGACAACAAGTCCGACAAGAAGGACGCCGATAAGTCCGATAAGAAGGACGAGAAGAAGTCTGACAAGAAGTCTGACAAGAAGGACAGCAAGTCCGACAAGAAGTCCGATTCCAAGTCCGATACGGGTGCTGTTTCCACGACCACTGCTAAGAAGTCCTCTAGTGCTTCCGAGCAGGAGACTGGCATCAACCCGCTCGCCATTGTTGGCGTTGCCGCCGGCGTCATCGGTCTCGCCATCGTCGGCGTGCTCGTGTTCACCAAACGTCGGTAGGTGAGGGCTGTGTCCAATAAATCCAAGGACGCTGACCCCAAGCAACCAGATTCCTCGTTCATTCAGTTCGACGATGCAAAGCACCAGGGCGCCGCTTCGGCGGCGTCCGCCCCTCGTCGCAAGGCGCTCCTTGGTGTTCTGACTGCCGTGTGCACCATTCTGATCGTCGTCTCGCTGGGTTTCGTCCATCCTTCCACAAGCGGTGCCTGGTCCATCGACTGGATCATTCAGACCGTGACGGGGGAGAGCGTCGTCACCAAGGACACCAAGGCGTCTGGCTCGACTACGACTTCGGTCGAGGCCAGTTCCAAGGATTCCAAGTCATCGAATGACGCAAAGGATGAGTCCAAGGACGATTCCGAGTCTTCAAACAAGGAATCGGATAAAAGCTCGGATAGCAAGAAGTCCGATGGTCGGGACGGCAAGAAGTCTGGAGATAAATCCGCTGCCCAGAATACGGGAGCCGGCGATACTTCCAATGTGTCTGGCGGTGCTTCTTCGGGCGGCGGTCAGTCGTCTGATGGAGCCTCCAGCTCTAATGGCGGAAGCGCTCCCTCGGGCGGTCAGGGCGGCTCGCAGGAGTCCAACTACGTAACGGTAACGGTTTCGGTCACATCGAGCGCCGTGGGCAATCCTGTGTCCTCTGGTGGCACCTTTACCTTTGACGAAGGTGCTACCGTCTACGATGCCCTGTGCGCGCTGGGCCTTTCTGTCAACGCACATGGCTCGTCGTACGGCACGTATGTCTCCGCGATTGGTGGTTTGGCCGAGAAACAGTACGGCGGCACGAGTGGCTGGATGTACTCCGTCAACGGCACAACGCCCATGACGGCCTGCAGCAACTACGTTCTCTCCAACGGCGACAACGTGGTCTGGTATTACGTTACAGGCTAGAGGCCTCGACATATCGCACCAAACGGGCGGTTCGGATAAGCATCCGGGCCGCCCGTTTTTCATGCGTAGAGGACTGGGTCGCCGGGGACCTCGACAAATAAAAAACCGGTTGGAATGGGAATTCCAGCCGGTTATACATTCAAGCAAGTAGTGAATCGACTACGACCGTGCGCCCTCGAGGAAGAAGCGGCGGCTGAAGTAGTTGTACCAGGTGACGAGGAACGTGGCGATGGCCTTCATGGCCTGGTAGCCGATGCTCAAAAACGTGACACCCACAAACATGTACAGGTCGTTGAGGCCCAGACCGATCACCGACAGGATGGTGAAGATCGTGAACTCGCGCTTGCGGCTCATGCCCTCGCGATGGTCGAACACGTACTTCATGCTGAGCCAGTAGTTGACCACGACGGACGTGATGAACGAAACCGTGGTGCTCATCAAAAAGTCGAGGTGAAACAGCTCGACGAGCGCAATGAGCATACCCCAGTCGATGCCAAAGGAGATAAGGCCCACGACAGCGAACTTGAGGAACTGCTTAGTATGAGGTTGTGCCAGTGCCTTGCGCACGTAATCACATCCAATGCGTTGATGAATCGAGCAGAGGATACTTTAGAGCTTTTGCAAGGGAAACGTAAGGTCTTTGCCAAGAACTATACGAACTCGCCAAATTATCAAGTGCTAATCCGCAAACGTTGAAAATTTGCCCGTAAACGAGCGGCACCCACGGACGATACTGCGCTGAGCGCGCGTCGTCCATGGGCGCCGTAATGCTGCAGGGGTGTCGAGCTATTTGGTCTCGTCGCCCTCCAGGAAGATCTTTCGGGTCACAAAGTTGTAGACCATGACAAGCGCGGTGGCGCAAATCTTGGCGATATTGGCTTCGAGCCCCAGGCCGGCGTTGAGCGCCAGCACGATACCGTCGTTGAGCACCAAACCGATCACGGACAGCACGACAAAGATAATGAACTCGCGGCGGCGGCTCATGCCCTCCTTGTGCGCAAACACGTACTTCATGCTGGCGACGTAGTTAAAGATGAGAGAGATGATAAAGCCGCTGGTGTTGGCGATTAGGATGTTGAGGCCCAGTCCGTAGTGGAGCAGATTCATAATGCCAAAGTCGATAACCGTGGCAATGACACCGACGACGCCAAACTTCATGATCTGCGCGAGGAGCTTTTGCATGGTACCTGCCTTAAGGTGGCGCCGAAGCGCCGCGGGGATGACAAACTCAGCAAGTTTAGCCAATCCCCGCGGGTGGTGCTAGGCGCGCTCCTCGATAGCACCGTTTCTATATGCATCGAGCAGTTGACGCAGGTCCTGGATTTGGCTGCGGATCTTGGCGCCAGTATCGGTGTCGCTCACCATGCGGCGACGGTCTGCTTGGTCAAAGCGGTTAGTCTCGCTCTCGATGTCGACATTGCGGGTAAGCGCCTCGGCAACCGTGGTAAAGGCTTGGTGCGACTTAAGGCGGCATCCGCGCGAACTCGAGATAAGTGTGTAGCCGGCGATGCCCGTTTTGGGGTGGTAGGCGCGGCAGAAACCGCCATCGATGACCAGCAGCTTGCCGTTGGCGCGGATGGGCTGCTCGCCCTTGGTGGTCTTGACGGGCGTATGGCCGTTGATGATGTGGCCCGTCGGCGAGCAGGCCATGGCAGCGACGTTGAACTCGCGCATGATATCGTCGCAAACGGACGAGGACGTGGTGAGCGTGTAGTACGGGTCCATCGGCTCGACCCACGTGCTCTTGTCGGCGATGTAGGCGCGCTCAAAGGTGCGTACCACGCGTCCGCTGGCAGGTGAGTTAAAGCCGATCCACAGGTACCACATCCAGTCGAGGGCGTCTCGGTCGCCCACGCGCCAGGCACGGCGTGCAATGTAATCGCAAAAGTCGAAGTAATCGCGGCCAGCGTGCCAGGTGCCCAGGCAGTTCATGCTGCTAAAGGTGCCGTCCTCGTTGAGCGGCACGCAGCCGTGGAACAACAGGTTGCCGTTGGCGACCTTGTACATGGAGCCGTGGGAATAGAGGAAATCGATGTGGCGATGCAGGTGATCGGCGGTGACAAACTCGGACACGAGCTTGTCGATGATGTGCTGCTCCTCGGGCGTGAGCGTATAGGGGTCCGCCGGGTCGACGGTGGGGAAGTCGTTGGTCGTGAGCGGCCACACGCTGCCGTCGGCGAGCGTGACCGTGCCGGTGTCGTGGTCGATCTTGTCGAGTAGCAGGCGATCGGTCATATCGAATTCGGGGTGGCGCTGGATAATCTGGCCCTCGAGCTTAAAGAGCAGGACGTTGATGGCTTTGATTAGCGGGGTGATGGACTCACCGGCGGTGTAGGTGGCATCGGCAAAGGCGACAAGCTCACGCAGCGAGATGCCGTAGTCGTTCTCGAGAATCTCGTAGTTGTCGTAGCGTAGGTTGTTGCGCAGCACCGTGGCGATGCAGGCGGGCTCACCGGCCGCAGCGCCCATCCACAGCAGGTCGTGGTTGCCCCACTGGATGTCGAGTGAATGGTAGGTGAGCAGACGGTCCATAATCTTGGCAGCGCCGCCGCCGCGGTCGAAGATGTCGCCTACCAGGTGCAGGTGGTCGACGGCCAGGCGCTTGATGAGCGAGGCGAGTGACTCGATAAAGTCGTCGGCGCTGGCGGTCTCAAGAATGGACTCCACGATGCGCTCGTGATAACGCACGCGATAGTTGTTCTCGTCCGGATGCGTGTGCAGCAGCTCGTCGATGATGTAGGCGTAATCGCGTGGGATGGCCTTACGCACCTTGGAGCGCGTATAGCGGCTCGAAAGCGAGCGGGCGACCATGATGAGCTGGTCAAGCATCGTCCTGTACCAGGTGGGCGAGTCTTCGCGCCGGCTGCGGACCAGGTCGATCTTCTCGCGCGGGTAGTAGATGAGCGTGCACAGCTCGCCCTTTTCGTCAAAGGAAAGCGTGTCGCCAAAAATCTCGTCGACATGCTCGCGCACGACACCCGAGCAGTTGTTGAGGATGTGCATAAAGGCTTCGTACTCGCCATGCACGTCGCTCATAAAATGCTCGGTGCCTTTGGGCAGGTTGAGGATGGCCGAGAGATTGATGATCTCGGTAAACGCGGATTGCTCGGTGGGAAATTGTTTCGACAGCAGACGCAGATACTTGAAGTCTTGCGGATTGCGATCGAATGCGACCATGAAACACCTTCCGATGGGGTTGGTAAAACTGATAAACAGCGTCAAACGTTTATCAGTATGCGCCGCTTTTGTTTCGATTGGGGGTGGGAGGTCGAATTGTTGGCCGAACGGTTTGGTAAATCGATTTAGTTGAGGTAGATATGGCGGTTGGGTGGAGACGACAGAAGGTGTTTTCTCAGATATTTATGCGTGGGGTCGGTGGAGACGATGGTGGTAAAGATGCTCGCTATTATTGGTTCGATTTGGTAAATAGTGGACATATGTACCGTATGTAGGCTCACTGTGCGATAATTTGCGCAGCAATGAGTAAGGAGCCTCATATGAGTGATTTTGTCCTGACCTGTGAATCCGCCGCCGATCGAACTCGGGAGTTCTTTGAATCGCGCAATATCCCTGTCGTGTGTTTTCATTACGAGATCGACGATGTTGTCTATACGGACGATCTGTATCAGTCGATTACGCCGGACGAGTTTTTTGCTCAGATATCCGCGGGCGCCATGCCCAAGACGTCTCAGGTGAGCGTGGGTGAGTACGAGGAGTTTTGGGAGCCGCTTGTTGCCGAGGGTAAAGACGTGCTGCACCTGACGTTGTCGTCGGGTATTTCGGGTACGTATGGCTCGGCTTGCGTTGCGGCGCAGATGCTCGCGGATCGCTATCCCCAGGGCGGCAAGGTGCGCATCATCGATTCGCTGGCGGCGTCTTCGGGCTTTGGCCTGCTGGCGGAATGTGCCGCCGACGTGCGCGATAGCGGGGCTTCACTCGACGAGACGGCTGCCTGGATCGAGGAGCACAAGCTCAACCTGCACCACTGGTTCTTCTCGACCGATCTGTCGAGCTACCTGCGCGGCGGTCGCATTTCGGCTGCGAGCGCGATCATCGGCACGGCGCTTAAGATTTGCCCGCTTATGACGGTCGATTGCGAAGGTGGGCTGTCGCCACGTGAGAAGATTCGCACTAAGAAGCGCGCGATTTCCGAGATGGCTAAGACCATGATGGCACACGTGCAGGACGGTGCGGATTATTCGGGTAAGTGCATCATGTCGCACTCGGCGTGCCGCGAGGATGCCGAAGCAGTTGCGGCGCTGATCGAGGAACAGATTCCGCAGCTTAAAGGCAAGATTGAGATCAATAACATCGGTACTCTGATTGGCTCGCATACCGGACCTGGTACGGTGGCGCTCTTCTTTATGGGCGACAAGCGCGTGGATTAGTTTGCCCCATCACATCGCTGCATGATTGCTCAAACGAAAACGGCCCGCCTCACGTTTGTGGGGCGGGCCTTGCTGTTGGGGGTTAGCGTTTCTTTCCGCGGAAGAAGAAGCCGTGCAGTGACGGCTTGAGGCCGCGGTTGGCGCGATGCTCCTCGACGCGCTCGTGGATCGAAGCGACGCGCTCGATGACTTCGTCGGGAATCGGCACGTCGGGATTCATGTTCTCGACCTGGCTGACCTCGGCGGCGGAGACCTGGTCGATAATGGGCACATCGTCGTGCGAGATGACAGGTGTGGCGTCTTCCTTCATCTTGCGATAACGCTGCATCATGTCGGTCTGTAGCTGCTGGGCCGAAGGCGGCGTCCAGATGATGGCGTTGGCGCCGGCGGCGATGGTTTCACGGATGCTTTCTGGCGTCTTGCCGCCCGGCGCGATGAGCGGCAGGTTGGGATAGTGCTCGCGCAGTTCACGCAGGACCTGCGGCGTGTTTTTGCCAGCGGCGATGTTAAGAATCTTGGCGCCGGCGCGCACCTTTGCGTGAGCATCGTCGTCGCAACGTACGACCGTGGCGATGACGGGGATGTCGGCGATGTTGGTGATGTGCTCGACCATCTCGGCGGTGGCGGGGGAGTTGACCACACAGCCCGCCGCGCCCTGCATCTCGGAGACGGCTGCCATCTGAACGGAGCGCTTACCGGTCGTAGTTCCGCCGCCCACGCCTACAAAGACCGGGCACTCGGCGACGGTCAACAGTGCCTGCGTAATGGCCGGCTGCGGCGTGAAGGGGTAAACGGCAAAGACGGCATCGGCGTTGGAGTTGCGGATAACCGCGACATCGGTGGTGTAAATGAGCGACTTGATGCGGCGGCCGAAGAGCGTGAAGCCGCTGGCCTCCTCGATCTCGTCGGGCATGCGAAGGGCAGCCTTGCGCAGACGTCCGTCGATGGGCAGGGGCTCCATAGGGAGCAGGCCGTTGGGCGTGACGGCTACCTGGGGCTCGGTGAACTCGTCTGCGAGCTCGACCTCGGAGAAATCGACCGAGGCGACGATGTCTTCGTGAACCTCGGCGGGCACATCGATGGGAGCTTGGTCGTTTGCCGCGGCAGGCGTGTCGAAGGAGCTGGTGCCGACGAAGGCGTCGACGCGCTCGTTTAGATCGTTGAGGGTATCCATGGAGGCTCGATTCTATGTGATGACGGCCGGCAGGGTACCGGCAGCGTTGTGCTTGCTAAATCGTTTGACGAGTTGATTTTTCCCCGCCGCGTCCTCCGTTAGACCGAAGGGCGGCGAACGTGAAGGAGCTGTGGTGGCGGGGATCGAGGTGCTATCTTGAAAGTCCCGTTTAAAAGAGAGGTGACGCGGTATGGAATTGACAGCAATGTTGGGCTCGATTGGCCTGTGTGTGGGCGCAATCGTTGCCGCCGCGGTCATCTACTTTGTGGTCACGGCCATTAAGGGCAAAAGGGTCGAACGCAAGGAGCGCGCGATGCTTAAACAGCATCGCGACCAGCAGGGCAAACGCGCACAGAGATAGCTTGTTGAGTTTTGGATCCGTGCGCTAGCTGCGTTTTCGGATCAGGGCAATGTAGAAGCCCTCAAAGTCGCGGCTAGGCGGAATGGTCAGCGTGCCGGGCATACCGTTGGCGACGGACGAGACGTGGCTGGCGGCGATGGCCTCGGTGAGGGCGTTGCACTCGATGCGTGGCTCTTCGCCAACTTCCTGAGCACGGCGCGTTTCACTTTCGCTCGGCGTGCCGTCGAGGGGGATAAGCTCGCAATCCATGTGCTTGTCGAGGGCCTCTTGCAGGGCGTCCTCGTTTTCCTGCGGCAAGATCGAACAAGTCGAATAGACGAGCGTGCCGCCCGGTTTAAGGGCTCCCATGGCGCGGTCCAGAAGTGCTCGCTGCGAGCGGGCACACTTGCTCAGCAGCTGCTCGGTCAGGCCGCGCAGGCTTTTCTCGTTGCCGCTGATGACGGTGCCCGTGCCGGTGCAGGGGGCGTCGAGCAGGATGCGGTCAAAGCGGAAGAACTCGTCGAGCTCGCGTGCGTCGATGCGCATGACGGGCACGTTTTTTGCGCCTTGGCGGTGGAGGTTGGCTTCGAGCTTCTCGGCGCGGGGAATGCTCATCTCGCAGGCGGTAAGGTGCGCCTGCCCCTGCGTGAGGGCGGCGATCTGCGTCGTCTTGCCACCGGGGGCTGCGCACATGTCCAGGATGTCCTCGCCTGCCTGTGCGCCCAGGACCAGCGGCGGCATCATGGACGACAGGCTCTGCAGGTAGATTTTGCCGTCGCGGTAGATGTCGAGATCCCACAGATCGGAAACCTGGGCCTCGGGCAGGATAAAGGCGTCCGGGTACCAGGCGACAGCGTTGTGGGCGATGCCGGCGGCATCGAGCGCCGCAGCGATGTCCTCGGCGGTTGCCTTGAGCGTGTTGGCGCGCAGCGTGACCGGGCGTGTGGCCGCGGCGCCGAAGCCCTCGATCATGAGCTCGGCATCGGCGGGCGCATAGGCGCCGGCGACCGTGTCGACCATAAAGCGCGGCAGGTCGGCGGCGCAAGGAAGGGCGGCAAGCTGGTCGGAAAGCTCGGTGGCGGCAAACTGCCTGAGCTTGAGCTCGGCCTTGACCTGCTTTTTCTGCTTACGACGACGCGGCTTGGACATCCGTCTTTCCTTCCCATTCCATTACATGTCGAGTGTTTAGTACTGGCTCTCGTGCTTGCTAAAGAAGTCGAAGCGCGGGGGCAGCGGCTTTACGCGGTGCTCGCCGGGCTTCTCGCCCAAGCTCTCCACAAACTCATCCGTGGAGGCGAAGATGTTATCCCAGCTAAAGAAGGCGACCGGGTCGATGTCGAAGTACTCGCAGATGAGCTCGCAGCCGGCAGGGACGATGCCGTGCATGAGCACGGTCGCCACGCGCAGCTCGGTAAAGGCGTCGACGAGCGCCTGCGTCATTGCGGCGTTTGCCTCGTTACCCTCGAGCTTGTTGGCGGCCTTGGAAGCGTCGCTCCAGCGCTTGTTGGCGGCGCGCAGGTAGTCGTCGCACACGGCAAGCGCGCGGTGCGTCTCGAACTTGTACATAGCCTGCTCAAAGGCGAGAGCTGCCTGCTCGGCGGCTTCGACCACGGTGTCAGAAGCGGCACCGGCGGGGATGCAGCCGTTGCGGTAGGGGCTCTCGTCGCCTTCCTTGACGGCGACGCCGTAGAAGCAGCTGCGGGCCAGACGGTTGAACACGCCGGTCAGCAGCGCGCTCTCCTTAAGGGCCGGGTCGATAACGCGCTTGTCGTCGCAGGCGCGTACCTCGTTGCCGTCCTTGTCCTTGCCGGTCACACGCGTGTCGTATGCCTTGGGGCTAAAGCTCACCGGCTTTTCGGATAGGCCGAGCGACAGCCAGTGCGCGCGCATCTGCTCGCAGGTGTAGTGGTTGAGCAGGTCGTCTGCCGGCGGGGGAGGCGTCTGCGAGGACGAGCTGGCCTTTTTGCCCATGTAGAGCAGGTGGTAGCAGGCGCTGACGGTGCTCTGCGTGAGGTCCCAGCCCAGGGCCTCCCACATGGCGGTCTGCGCGATGCAGTAGAAATAGATGTTGTCCTGACCGATGAACTGGTAAATCTGAGCGTCGTCAGAGCACCACCAGTCGCGCCAGTCGAGCGAGCTGTGCTGGTAGGTGGGTGCGGGCACCTGCGTGGAGTCGGCGGCGGGCTCGCCCATGAGGGCGGCATCCTGGGCGGCGACGCCCTCGGTCACGCCGGCGGCCTTGGCATCGCGCGCGAGCACGGTACGCGTATAGCTGATGGGCGCCCACAGGCTCTCGGGCCAGCACCAGCAGGTGACGTCGGAGACGCCATCGACCTCGGGCACCGGAACGCCCCAGTCGATGTTGCCGGTGATGCGGAAGGGCACGAGTGCCTTGCCGCTGCGGAAGCGCACGCCACCGTTGGCGAGCACCGCGTGGGCGTCGTCGCGCTCCTTCCAGCTGGGGAAGGTGACGGTAAAGCTGCTCTTGTTGCCCTCGGGCTCCAGCACGGTGTGCTCGGGGAGCTGGTCCTCGACGGCATCGAAGGCCTCGCGGAACTTGTTCTGGATGTAGAGCTGAGCCGGCAGCAGCCACTCCTCCATGGTCTTGGAGACCACGGAGCGAACCTGCGGGTTCTGGGCGAGCTTGGCGGTGTAGGTCTTCATAAAGTCGAGGTAGGCCGGCAGGTCAAAGTAGAGATTGTCGACCGGGCGCAGCTCGGGCACCTCGCCGGTGAGCTGGCTCTTGGGCGCGATGAGCTCCTCGGGCTCAAACTGGTGGCCCAGATCGCACTCGTCGGCATAAGCCTTCTCGGACTTGCAGCCCTGGATGGGGCAGCGGCCGATGACCTGGCGGCCGTTGAGGAACGTGCCGGCCTTGGCATCGTAGAACTGCAGCGTGGAGCGCTTGGAGATGGTGCCCTGCTCGTGCAGGCGCTCGATAATCTCGGCAGTCACCTCGTTGTGGATCTGGGCCGCCGGCTCAAGGCCCGAGCCGCCGTAGATGTCGCAGCTGATGTTGTAGTTGTTGAGGGTCGCGGCCTGGCGGGAGTGATTGGACTCGACATACTCGCCGATGGACTTGTCGTAGCCCTCGTTCTCCTTGAGCTTGCGGTAGCTCTCCATGATGGGCGAACCGTAGCAGTCGGTGCCCGAGGTGAAGATGACGTTTTCGCGGCCCAGGCGGTCGCGCAGGAAGCGGGCGAAGAAGTCGGCCGGGACAAAGACGCCGCCGACGTGGCCAAAGTGCAGACCCTTGTTGCCGTAGGGCTCGCCGGCGGTAACGATGGCGCGGCGCGGCCAGCTGGGACGGTCGTTCATGGAGTATTTGGATGCCATGGGACTCCTTCGCATATAGGTAAGAGCGCGGCCGGGCACGGGGTTCGGCGGCGCGGTGGTCAATTCGTGCATATCGTTCGACATTATCGCACATGCGGGCGGGTGCGTGGCAGGGGCGCTATCCTAAGATGCTATGAATGAGATTTCCAACATACATGCGTTTGAGGACGAGGATTTTCTACACGCTTGCTTCGTGTGGGGGATGGCCGTGATCGCGGTGTTTGCCGTGTGCCTGGTGCCGGTGTTTATGCTGTTGGGCGGGCCTGCGGACTTGGACGCGGCTGAGGCGGGCGGCTGGATGGCTGTCGTGGGCTGGATAGTCGGCTTGGCTGCGGTCTCAATGGCATCGTTTGCCGTGCACGAGCTGGTGCATGCGGTGTTTTTTAAGCTGCTGGCGCCTGCGGGCGCGCAGGTGACCTTTGGGGCGAATCGCGAGACGGCGATGATCTATGCCTGCGCCGAGGGCGTTGTGTATTCGCGCCGGCGGTACATGGCGGTTTGCCTGGCGCCGACGGTTGTTGTGACGACAGCATTTGCCCTGGGGTTTGCGTTCTCGGACTATCCGCTGCTGTGCTACCTGGCGGCTGGTCTGCACTTGTCGGGCTGTGTGGGTGATTGGTATTACGTGCGGACCATTCTGCGCGACCGCCGTATCGTCGCCTGCGAGGATACGTCCTTTGGCGTGCGCTTTTTCGCAAAGTAGTCTTTTTGGGACGGGGCTATTTTAGCTGCCATGATGTCGGGGTGAGTTTTCTGGGACGGGGATGTCGATGAAGTCGTTGTTGCTGCATGCGTGCTGTGCACCATGCTCGCTTGAGCCGGTTCGCCTGCTGCGCGAGGAGGGGTTTGAGCCCACGATTTGCTGGACCAATCCCAATATTCAACCGCGCGATGAATGGCGGCGGCGTCTGGACGAGCTGCGCCGGTGGTGTGCCGATGGCGACATCGAGCTCATCGAGGCGGGGGAGGACCGCGAGCGCTGGGAGGCCGGCGTGGCCCCGCTGGGTGCCGATCGGCCCCGTCGCTGTCGCTCGTGCTATGCCTTGCGCTTGGCCGAGGCATGCCGCGTTGCCCAGGAGCGCAGGTTTGAATATGTGGGTACGACGCTCGCCGTCTCGCCGTATCAGCTGTTCGACACCTGCAATGACGTGCTTGAGCGTTTGGCGGCCGCCCATGGGCTCACCCCGGTGATTCGCGATTTTCGCCCGTATTATCCCGAGGCTACGCGCCGTTCGCGCGAACTGGGCATGTATCGACAGAACTACTGCGGCTGCCGCTTTTCTGCTGTCGAGGCGGCCATGGACCGCGCCCGCATCCGCGACGAGCGCAAAGCCGCCAAAAAGTAGTTCGTTTGGGACGTCAGCCTGCTAGGATGTAGAGCGGACTTTAGCTATATAAGGAGTATCCGACGTGTCTATGCGTACCGATGATTTTGACTACAACCTTCCTGAGGAACTGATTGCCCAGGCTCCTGCCGAGCCGCGCGACTCCTGCCGCCTGCTGGTGGTGGATCGCAAAGGCTCCCAGGCGGGGAAGCCGCTGGAGCACGGCGGTACCGTTGAGCACCGCATCTTCCGCGACATCATCGACTATATCGAGCCGGGCGATGTGCTCGTCATCAACAAGACGCGTGTGATGCCGGCCCGCCTGATCGGTCGTAAAGCCGGCTCGGGTGGCGTGGTCGAGACGCTGCTGCTCAAGCGCCGTGAGGATGTTGACCCGCTGGGCCACGTTTGGGAGTGCCTGGTCAAGCCGGGTAAGCGCCTGAAGCCCGGTGCTCAGATTGAGTATCGCGCCGGTGGCGCCCATGCGCCCGAGGGGGCTCCCGTGGTGCTGACGGCCGAGGTCATCGACTTTGTCTCCGATAGCCGCGGAGGCCGTCTGGTGCGCTTTGAGCCGGCCGGCTGCAATGCCGCCGGCGAGCCGCGCACGCTCGACGAGGCCATTCATGCTGCCGGTCACGTGCCGCTGCCGCCCTACATTACCGATTACGAGGACGATCCCGAGAAGTACCAGACCGTCTACGCCATGAAGGAGGAGCACTCGGCTGCCGCTCCTACGGCGGGTCTGCACTTTACCCCCGAGCTCATGGCCGCTATCGAGGCCAAGGGCGCGAAGTTTGCCGCCGTCGAGCTCGAGGTGGGTATTGATACCTTCCGTCTGGTGGAGGAGGACGACCCCACGCAGCACGTCATGCACACCGAGCGCTACCACGTGTCACAGGAGGTTGTCGACGCCGTGCATAAGGCGAAGGCCGAGGGGCACCGCGTGATCGCCGTCGGCACCACCGCAGTACGCTCGCTCGAGAGCGCCTTTGACGCTGAGGCACCGGTGTCCGATCCGGCCGTGACGGCGCGCTATTTTGAGGGCCGCGAGGATGGGGCCGATACGCTCGGCCGCGGCGACATCGTGGCGCGCGAGAACGCTACGACGCAGCTCTACCTCATGCCCGGCTCGACCTATCACGTGGTCGACGCGCTGATCACGAACTTCCACGTGCCGCGCTCCACGCTCATGATGCTCGTAAGCGCGCTTGCCACCCGCGACCAGATCATGGATGCCTACGCCGCTGCCATCGAAGAGCGCTACCGCTTCTTCAGCTTTGGCGACGCGATGCTCATTTTGTAGGTTACGGCGTTTTGCAAACGCCGTAACCGGCCGACGCTGCAAACCCCCCTAAGCGGCAATCTGACGTTCAATCGTCGGGCATGAGCAGAAGGTCAATGCCCTCCTCTTTCACGTCACCTTGCTCGCTTAGGGGCGTTTTCGCTGACTTTGCCAAAGCATCGGCAGGTACTCATTGGGGACGTACTTAAATGAGTGCCTGCAGAATGAGAGTGGATAATCTCCCGTTTTTGGCCTGCTTGGGGGCTCAAAGTGGGAGATTATCCACTCTCGTCATTGGGCTTGTCGTTGGGGACGTTCTTGTTTGACTAGTCGTTTAAGAACGTCCCCAATGACTACTTGCTTGCGAACAGCCAGACTAGGATGATCACCAGGATTGCGGCGATGATGCAGGCGATGGCTCCGGTGAATTTGACGCGTGAGTCGCGGGTGCGCTCTCGTACGTCGTCTTCGGCGGCCTCGAGCTGGTCGACTTCTTGCTCGGTCTCGGCGTGTTCGGCTTTGTCTCGGGCCAAGGATCCTGCAAGCGACTCAGTGATTTCTGGGTGGTCGTGCACCTCGGTCGCCTGTTCGATGATCGACTGTGCATGTGCGGCATCTGCTTGGGCGTTGGCGATGGTCTGCTCCTGCTCGCGGCGTGCCTTGTCCTCCGCGGCGATCTTCTCGCGCAGTTCGCGCTGACGAGTCGCGGCGGCGGTCTTTGCCGTCTGCAGCGCGTCGCGCGCGGCATCGGCTTCGGTCGTCACGGCTTGGTGCGCGCGTTTTGCGTCGGCGATAGGGGCTTGAGCCTGCTCGACGGCCTGCTCGGCTGCGGCAAGCGAGTGCTCAAGGTCGGCGGTGATGCGCGGGACATCTTCTTCGGCTTTACGCAGGGCATCTGCCGTGTCGGAAATCTGCATCGAGAGCTCGCTGGTGCGCACGGTGTAATTGGCGGGATTTGCCGAAGGGTTGCGCTGCAGCTCGGCATACTCGCGACGCAAGGTCTCGAGCTGTGCGCGCGTAGCATCGGCAGTTTGTCGTGCGGCGGCGACACCGGTATCGCGCTCAGCCTTCACTTTGTCGCGGATGCGCTTGGAATCCTCAAGGCGACGAACCAGGCGGTTGCCGGTCTCGCGCGAACTCGCCTCGCGGGCTTCCACGGCGTCGAGTGCAGCCTTCAGGCGGAGCTCGGTCGCATCGTCCTCTGCCTTCATTTGCTCGAGCTGGCCCTTGAGCTCAGTCGCTTTGGAGGCGTGGGCATCACGATCAATCTCGGCGGCCGCTGCAGTCTTTTGGGCCGTGGCAATCGCCTGGCGCTGGTCGGCGACGATCTGGTCGTAGCGGCCTGCGATATCCTGGCGCGTCTCGAGTTCCTCGGCCTGATCGGCAATGCGCTGCTCAAGTTCGGCCAGGTGGGCGCGGGCATCGGCAAGTGCCTTTTTCGCGGCGTTCATCTCGCGCATGGCCGAGGCACCCTGGGCGATAAAGGTGCCCACGGCGTTCGCGGTGTTCGAGACGGCGGTCCCCAGATCGCGGCTCGCGGCGGGGGAGTGCGGGGCGGTCGGGCGAGCGGTGTCGGCAGCGTCCGCATCGGTAGCCTGCGGCGCGGCGATATTGCCGGTGCCGCCTTCGATCACGGAAAAGCCCGCTGCGTGTGGGTCGACCGCGTCGGTGCCGATCGTGGGGTGCTCGAGTTGCAGGAACGAGGGCATGGTGCTGCCCTGGTCGGCAACCGGGGTCTCGCCGGGCACAAACGTCGAGGCGGCCTCGGCAGCTTCCTCTTCCTCGGCGTCGACATCGGCATCGGCGACAGCGTCTTTCATCGCTTTGACGGCATCCATCATGGAGTCCATGACGGCGTCGAGCTCTTCTTCCGAAGACACCTCGATGGGGCCTGCTGCTTGCGGAGCGTTCTCAGCCTTGGGCTCAGTATCGCTCGGGTCCGGCTGCTCTAGCTGCTCTTCTTTGTCTTGCTCTGCGGCGACATTTGCGTCTGCGGCCTCGTCTGCGGCGGCAGGAGCCTCCTCGACAGCGGCATCAATGCCGCCATCGCTTCTGGTGGAAGTATCGCAGTCGTCAATGGTGTCTGCGGAATTATCAATATGCTGTTGAGTCTGGGGGTCCAGCTCGTCTGTCATAGGCATGTGCTCCTCATCGTTGTTTGTCACCCTATGATAAAGTCTCGCGCCGACATCCCGCGCGCTGCAGCAAAGTTTCAAAACGTGTTCGATGGCTCGCGTCGATAGCAAAAACTCGGCCACTTTATCCAGTTTGTACTTGACATTCCCTTCGCCGAAAGACGTTGCGCCGTTCGCCTGCCATGGGCTTTATTTTTCGCTTGAACCCGCTAAAGTTGCATTTCAGCTTTTGGCGCGTGAAGTTGGATGCGCGCAGTCGACGGGCAGGCCCGTCGCGATTTGAAAGGACTTTGTATGGGACTTTTCACTGGTAAGACCGTGATCGTTACCGGCGGCGGCAAGGCCACGCTTAAGGACGGCTCCGCTGGTTCCATCGGCTACGGCATCGATATCGCTTTTGCCAAGGAGGGCGCAAACCTCGTCATCACCGGCCGCAACGTCGCCAAGCTCGAGGCCGCCAAGGAATCCCTCGAGGCCGAGTACGGTGTCAAGGTTCTGCCTGTTCAGGCCGATGTTTCTGCTGGTCAGGACAACGAGGCTGTCGTCCAGAACGTCATCGACAAGGCCATTGAGGAGTTCGGCCGCATCGACGCCGTCGTCAACAACGCTCAGGCCAGCGCCTCGGGCGTGACCATTGCCGATCACACCATGGATCAGTTTAACCTGGCCATTTACTCTGGCCTGTATGCCACCTACCTGTACATGCAGAAGGCCTATCCGCACCTGAAGGAGACCAAGGGCTCCGTGGTCAACTTTGCTTCGGGCGCCGGCCTGTTTGGCAACTACGGCCAGTGCAGCTATGCCGCCGCCAAGGAAGGCATCCGTGGTCTGACTCGCGTTGCCGCCAACGAGTGGGGCAAGGACGGCATCAACGTCAATATCGTTTGCCCGCTTGCTTGGACCGCCGCGCTCGAGAACTTCCAGGATGCCTATCCCGAGGCGTTCAAGGCCAACGTCCACATGCCGCCGGCAGGCCACTACGGCGACGTCGAGAAGGAAATCGGCCGCGTTGTCGTTCAGCTCTGCGGTCCCGACTTTAAGTATATGAACGGCGAGACCGTCACCCTCGAGGGTGGCATGGGCCAGCGTCCGTAGGGTTACGCGGTTTTACCAAACCGCGTAACGGGTCGACGCTGCGCGGTCACCAGGGCGACAACTTGTCATTCAAAGAGGGCGGCATGACCAGAAGGTCAATGCCGCCCTCTTTTCATGCCAATTTGTTCGCCCTGGTGACCGCTCGCTGACGTTGTCAAAACATCGGCGTTGCCAAAATATCGGCGTTGCCGTGGCTGGTAAATAGCTCCACTCATCGGGGACGTACTTAAATGAGTACCCGCAGAATGAAAGTGGATAATCTCCCGTTTTTGGGCTGTGCTTTGGGCAAAAGTGGGAGATTATCCACGCTCATCCGGTAAGCGTCCAAAAATCCACGCTCATTTGCCGTGTCCCTGCCGTATCCTCCTCGCACCAGTTTCTGTCGAGTCGGTGCTTCTTGCGGGTTGCCCGTATAATGGTTTGCGTATGAACCGCAACCAAGGAGTTCCAGTTTATGGACCAGAACCTTTTTAAATTCGACCTGATTGCCGAGGATCCGACGACGCACGCGCGCGCCGGCGTGCTGCACACCCCGCACGGCGACATCGAGACGCCGATCTTTATGCCCGTGGGCACCAAGGCAAACGTCAAGGGCATTCCTACCGAGACTGTCAAGAAGCTCGGCGCCCAGATCGTGCTCGCCAATACCTATCATCTGTCCATGCGTCCCGGCGAGGATACCATCGCCGAGCTGGGCGGCCTGCACAAGTTCATGAACTGGCACGGCCCCATCCTCACCGACTCGGGCGGTTTCCAGGTCTTCAGCCACAACGATGCCGTCAAGCTCACCGATGAGGGCGTGCGCTTTATCGTCAACGATTACGACGGCCGCCACGTGTTTTGGACGCCCGAGGACAACATGGAAATCGCCATGAAACTCGGCTCCGATATCTGCATGCAGCTCGACCAGTGCCCGGGCTATCCCGCCACGCGCGCCTACGTTGAGCGCGCCGTTGAGCTGTCGAGCATGTGGGCCGAGCGCTGCTATAAGGCGCATACCCGCGATGACCAGGCGCTCTTTGGCATCGTTCAGGGCGGCATGCACCTGGATCTGCGCCTGCGTTCGCTGCGCCATCTGGAGGAGTGCGGCGACTTCCCGGGCTATGGTATCGGTGGCTATTCGGTGGGCGAGGATCACGAGACCATGTTCGAGACCCTGGCGCCGCTCGTGAGCGAGTACATGCCCAAGCATAAGCCGCGCTACCTGATGGGTGTCGGCAACCCGACCACGCTCGTGCGCGGCGTTGGCGTGGGCATCGACATGTTTGACTGCGTGCTGCCGACGCGCACCGGCCGTATGGGCACGGCATTCTCCAGCGAGGGTCGCCTCAACTTCCGCAACGCTCGCTTTGCGCACGACGACGGTCCCATCGATCCCACCTGCACCTGCCCGGTGTGCACGGGCGGTTACAGCCGTGCGCTCATCCGTCACATGGTCACGCAGAAGGAGATGCTCGGCGGCATTCTGCTTTCGATGCACAACATCTACTACCTGCTCAACCTTATGCAGCGGGCCCGCCAGGCCATTATCGAGGGCCGCTACGGCGCGTTCGTGAGCGACTGGATGAACAGCCCTGCGGCGGTGGATTACTAAGAGCAGCACGGGCGCTTGCAGAGCGCGGGCAACGGCAAGGGGCGAGCGCCGGCCGGTCATCACGTTTGCTAACACCGCTTGCGCGACCGATGACCGATAGCTTGCAAGCACTTGATGCATCGTGGGTACCATACCGAATAGTTGATGTTCGGGCGGGTGTTTGACGCATGGCGTCGACCCCGCCCGCTTTTCTTTTTCTCGATAGGAGTACCCATGATTAAGAATGAGAACGTCGAGGGCGAGCCTGCCTACGACGAGACGTACCGCCGCGGCCCCGTGGTCATGCGCGGCCCCATGATTCCCAAGGACAACACCTACGCCAACCTGCTGGCGCCCGAGGACTCGACCGACTGGTTGCACACCGACCCCTGGCGCGTGCTGCGCATTCAGGCAGAGTTCGTTGATGGTTTTGGCGCACTTGCCGAGCTTGGTCCTGCGGTGACCATCTTCGGCAGTGCCCGCACGCCCAAGACCGATCCGCTCTACAAGGCGGCACGCGCCGTTGGCCGCAAGATCGCCCAGCGCGGCGTGGCGGTTATCACCGGCGGTGGTCCCGGCGTCATGGAGGCGGCCAACAGGGGAGCGGCGAGCGCCAACGGCAAGTCGGTCGGCTTGGGTATCGAGCTTCCGCACGAGCAGGGGCTCAATAAATACGTGAACCTCGGCATGGACTTCCGCTACTTCTTTGTGCGCAAAACCATGTTCGTTAAGTACAGCTCGGGCGCCATCGTATTTCCCGGCGGCTTTGGCACGCTCGACGAGATGTTCGAGGTTCTCACGCTGGTGCAGACGCACAAGGTCAAGCGCATGCCGCTCGTGCTGGTGGGCACCGAGTACTGGCAGGGCCTATTCGACTGGCTCAACGGCCCGGTGATGAGCACCGGTATGATTAGCCCGCTCGATCCGGATCTGGTACACATTACCGACGACCTCAACGAGGCCGTTGACATTGCGCTCAGCGGGCTGATGTAGATCAATCGTGCCCACGCGACATGAATACGCATGGCAATATGATGTTATCTAACATCAGATTGCCATTTATATTGGGTATACTGGTGTAAAAGACGAGGGCGAGGAGGTCGCAAATGTCTACAGCAACAGTTAAGCCTACGACGGTTCGAATCGAAGAGGGGCTCAAGGAGCAGGCGACTGAGTTCTTGGATTCGGTCGGCCTCAGCCTCAATTCCTATCTCAATCTTGCCGTTCGGCAGCTGGTAAATCAGCGAAAGATTCCTTTTGAGATTGTAGGAAGGGCGGAGGTGCCCAACGAGGTGACGAGGCGCGCCATGGTGATCGCCGAGGCTCATGAGCTGGGGATTTTGCCGGACGATAGCCTGTCATTCAATAACGCTGATGAGCTTATGTCATTCCTCGATGAGGAATAGCGATGTTCGAGATTAAAGTCGAGGCTCAATTTAAGGTGGACTACAAACGAACGATGCGCATGCATCCGCAGCTAAAAAGTGAGTTTAAAGCGGCGGTTGCAGAGCTTGTGGCTCATGGGTCACTTCCGGCGGAGTATGGCGCCCACGAGCTCTCAAACCCGGGCGGAAACTACAACGGCCACATCGATTTCCACCTATCCGATGGCTTGGTCGATGTGGTCGTTCTTTATCTTCCCCATAAGACTAACCCAGTGATTAGGCTGGTGAGAATGGGCACTCATCAGGAACTGTTTCAGGGTCCGCTGGGCTGATCGCCGATTTCTAAGTTGCGGTGGAATAGGGATTGATTTGCGGCTGATAAGCCAAAAACAGTTCCTATTCCACCGCAAGTGGTAAAGGTGCCCCTAGTGGATGGGCTGGTAGCGGGGGCAGTAGCTGATGGCGATGGCGTCGACGCCTACATGGGTGGCGATGGTGCAGCCGATGGGGCCGGTGCCGGCGTCTACGTAATCCTGGCCCGCGAGTGCCTCGTTGACAAGTTCCTGCTCCTCGGCGGCGCCGGTCGTGAGCACACGCACGCTTGAGCCCGGGTGCTCGTCCAAAAACGCGAGGCAATCTGCCATGGTGTTGGCGACGATGCGCTTGGCGCCGCGGCCCTTTTTGATGGCCTTGATCTCGCCCGATTTCCACTCCGGCGAAACGGCCAGGCGAATGTTGAGCATCTGCGTGAGCTGGCCGGCAAGCTTGGGCGCGCGGCCGTTCTTAACGAGGTTCTCGAGCGTGCGGGGAATCAGCAGCAGGTGGGCGTCGGGCAGGGCCGCGCGGATCTGCGCCTCGGTCTCGTCCAGGCTGCGGCCGTCCTCGCGCATAGCCAGCGCGTACTCCACCAGCAGGCCCTCGGCGCCCGAGCCGGTGCGCGAATCGATGCAGCGCACGTCGAGCTCGTGGGTCTCGGCGACCAGGCATGCGTTGGAATAGCAGGCGGACCACTCGCTGCACAGCGAGATAAAGATCGCGCTGTCGTGGCCATCGGCGCGTACGCGGTCAAACAGCGCCTTGAACTCGCCGGCGCTCGGCTGCGAGGTGTGCGGCAGCTGCTCGGAGCCGGCCATGCGGGCGACGTATTCCTCGGCGGTAATCTGCACCTGGTCGAGCAGGTCCTCGCCCTCGATAATCACATGCAGCGGAATCACGTAAATGCCGAGCTCTTGGGCACGGGCGGGGGAGATGTCCGACGTGGAGTCGGTTA
The DNA here is from genome assembly GCF_003467795.1 of Collinsella sp. AM36-4AA. Classification (NCBI taxonomy): domain Bacteria; kingdom Bacillati; phylum Actinomycetota; class Coriobacteriia; order Coriobacteriales; family Coriobacteriaceae; genus Collinsella; species Collinsella sp. AM36-4AA. Next base: position 23,942 of record NZ_QSHS01000011.1, on the reverse strand, counting down.
TGATGGCAAAAGACATAATTGCACCTTTCGTTGGGGCGCGGCAGCGCCGCCTTCTGAAAGCAAAGTGCGACAAGTATAGTGGAGTTGCTCTACATTGCTAGGTTCAATTGTTGAATAGTCAACAGTTTGAAGCGGTGGTGTGGAAATCATCAACTGGGGAAGAAGGGTGCCGATGGCGGCATTGCAACTTTGCGAGCGGCCGGTTGTGCTGTTCGATTTTGACGGCACGGTGGCCGATACGGGTCGGGCAGTGATGACCTCGACGCGCAAGACGCTGGCTGCGCGCGGGTTTTCGGAGACGCAGATGGGTGATCTGCGCCGCATGATCGGGCCGCCCCTGTGGAAGAGCTTTCACGACTTTTACGGCTTTTCCCGCGAGGAGTCGCTTGTGGTGGCCGATGAGTACCGCGCCTTTTTTGATGAACTGGGACCGGAGGAGTATCCCGTGTTCAATGGGGTCCCCGAGCTGCTGGATGGGTTGGTCGCCCGGGGCAAGCGTATGGCCGTGGCGACGTCACGCATGGAGGCCAAGTGCATCGACATGGTGCATGAGCTCGGGCTCTCTCAGTTTGAGGCGGTGATTGGCATGAATCCGCCGCAGGGACGCGAGACCAAGGCCGATTCGGTCCGCGATGCCCTGGCGGCGCTCGGCGCGACGGCCGACGATGCCGTGATGATCGGCGATCGCTTTAACGATGTGGAGGGCGCGCACGCAATGGGCGTGCCGTGCATCGGCATCTATTCGGGCGCGGCGGCGCCGGGCGAGCACGAGGCGGCGGGTGCCGATGCGGTGGTGCACTCGGTGGCCGAGCTTGCTAAACTTTTCGCTATCTAATGACGTAATGTGAGGGGCGAGCGCGCTCGCCGCTCATTGGTAAGGAGGTCGTCCATGAATCAGGTGGAGCAGAGCGTCGCCGAGTATGTCGACGAGGTCTGGGAAGATGTCGTCGCCGATATCGAGCAGCTGGTGAGCTATCCGTCCGTGGCAGTTTCTGCCGATGCAGAGCCCGGCGCGCCGTTTGGCCGCCCGGTCCGTGACGCGCTCGACTGTGCGCTCGGCATCGCGCAGAAGCTCGGCTACCAGACAAGCGATGACGAAGGCTACGTGGGCATCGCCGACATTCCCGGCCGCGGCGACAAGCAGCTCGCGACTATTTGCCATGTGGACGTGGTGCCCGCCGGTCCCGGCTGGAACACCGATCCGTTTGCGATGGAGCGCCGCGAGGGCTGGCTGCTCGGCCGCGGCGTGATCGACGACAAGGGTCCGGCCGTGCTGTCGCTCTACGCCGGCGCCTACCTGCTCAAGCATGGCATTGTGCCGCGCTACACCTTCCGCGCGCTGCTGGGCTGCGATGAGGAAGTGGGCATGTCCGACGTTCACCATTATCTGGAGAACCACGCGAACCCCGACTTTCTGTTTACGCCCGATGCCGAGTTCCCGGTCTGTAATGCCGAGAAGGGCCAGTTTGGGGCGACATTTGTGAGCTCCAAGATCGACGGCGGGCGCATTGTGTCCTGGAGTGGTGCCGAGGCGAGCAACGCCATTCCGTCGCAGTCTATCTGCGAGCTTGCGATTGCCGCCGATGAGCTGCCGGCGCCGGTCGAGAACGGCGACCGCCTGGAGATCACGGCGCTCGATAACGGGCATGCGCAGATTTTCGCCCACGGCATTGGCGGTCATGCCTCGATGCCAGAGGGAACGATCAACGCCGTCGGGCTGATCGTGGCGTATCTGCGCGAGGCCGAGGACGCGTTTGGTGCACGCGACGAGCGCCTGCTGACGCCTGCCGAGCACGAGTTCGTCAAGTTCCTGGCCTTTGTGCATGCGGACGCCTATGGTCGCGGCCTGGGTATCGATGCAACGAGTCCGGCGTTTGGCCCGCTTACCTGCAACGCTGGCGTCATCCGCGTGGCGGATGGCCATATTGAGCAGGTCATCGACGTGCGCTTCCCCGACAGCACGAGTGCCGATACCATCCGCGAGCAGCTCGATCCGCTCGTGGGCCGTTTTGGCGTGACGTGCCGTGTGGGTCGTGCGAAGGTGCCGTTCTCGGTCTCTGCCGACGATCCGGCCGTGAAGGCGCTTATTGATACCTATAACGAGTTTACGGGCAAGCATGCTGAGCCCTTTGCCATGGGCGGCGGCACGTACGCGCGCAACTTTGCCCGCGCCGTCTCGTTTGGCCCCGAGGAGACCGGTCTGGAGCTGCCCGAGTGGGGCGGCCAGATGCACGGTCCCAACGAGTGCGCCAACGAGGAACAGCTCAAGCAGGCGCTCAAGATTTATATCGTGGCGATCTTACGTTTGAACGAGCTTGAGCTTTAAGGCTGCGGCGTTTTAACAACTTAGCACCCCTTTCGTCCGGGCTTTTTAAGTTGCGGTGGAATAGTTCCTAGAATGGGCCATTTGATGGCCAAGCAGGAACTATTTCACCGCAACTTTGTTTTTATTGGTGTAAAAGGCGGGTCATGCTTGGTGGCGGGTTTGTTATTCGTTTGTAAAGCCGAGCCGCGCTTGCGGTAAGGGTCTATCAGATGCCCGTAATAAAGCGCAGCTGACGCGGGCGCTGCCCGATCGAGACCGTATCTTTCCAAACAGCAAAGCGGGCAGGGTGCCCGCGAGTCGCTTGTATGAAAGGAAGATCATGCTCGATCAGGCTTATTCTCGTCGTCAGTTCCTCGGCCTCGCTGGTGGTCTTGCCAGCATCGTCGGTCTCGGTCTCGTTGGTTGCGGCGGCTCCGGCGAATCCGACGCCGCCGACAAGGGTAGCGCCGCTGCTGCCGAGTCCGTCTCGGGCGAGGTGACCTACGACGGCGCCTCCTCGTTCCAGGCTCTCGTCGAGGCCGCTGCCGAGAAGTTCATGGATGCCAACCCCGACGTCTCCGTCTCCGGCTCGGGCAACGGTTCGGGCAAGGGTCTGACCGCTGTTGCCGCCGGCACCGTTACCATCGGTAATTCCGACGTCTTCGCCGAGACCAAGCTCGAGGCCGATCAGGTCAAGAACCTTGTCGACCACGAGGTCGCCGTCGTGGGCATGGGCCCCGTCGTCTCCAAGAACGTCAAGGTCGACGACCTGTCCCTCGAGCAGCTCAAGGGCATCTTCTCCGGCCAGATCACCAACTGGAAGGAGGTCGGCGGCGACGACGCCAAGATTGTCGTCCTCAACCGCAAGGCCGGCTCCGGTACCCGCGCCACCTTCGAGGCCGCCGTCTTTGGCGACGAGGCGGTCGACTTTAAGGGCGACGCCGAGCTCGACAAGTCCGGCGACGTCCAGACTCAGATGGCCAGCACCGACAACGCCATCTCCTACCTCGATTTCTCGCACTTCGACGACTCAAAGTTCAACGCCATCAAGGTTGAGGGCGTCGAGCCCAAGAGCGCAAACGTCATCGACGACTCCTTCAAGATCTGGGCGACCGAGCACATGTACTGCTCCACGGACGCCGACGAGGCCACCAAGGCCTTCCTGGAGTTCATGCTTTCCGACGACGTCCAGGGCAAGCTCGTCGAGGAGCAGGGCTTTATCCCCGTCTCTGCCATGAAGGTCGTCAAGGACGCCAGCGGCAAGGTATCCGCTAAATAAGTAATCGCCCCGGAAAGGTTTGCAATGGCAAAACAGCTGCCAAAGCGCGACCTTGAGAACGTGGGCCTGGGCGTCACAGGCGCGTGCGTAGCGCTCGTGACGCTTGTCGTTGCCGCGCTCATCTTTATGGTCGCCCAAAAGGGCCTCTCGGCTTTTCTCAAGGACGGCGTCTCGGTCGTAGAGTTCTTCGCCGGCACCAAGTGGGACCTGGCCAACACAGCCGAAAACGGCCTGCCCTACACCGGCGCCCTGCCCCTGATCGTCACCTCGTTTGCGGTCATGGTGCTCTCCACGCTCATCGCGCTGCCCATCGCCATCGGCTCTGCCATCTTTGCGGTCGAGATCCAGCCTAAGTTTGGCTCCAAGGTCTTTCAGCCGCTTATTGAGCTTTTGACCGGCATTCCCTCGGTCGTCTTTGGCCTGATTGGCTTTCACGTGGTCGTTGGCCTTATGAAGAGCGTTTTCCACGTGAGCACGGGTCTGGGAATCTTGCCCGGCGCCATCGTGCTGGCAGTCATGATTCTGCCGACGATGACCACGCTTTCGGTCGATGGCCTGCGCGCCGTGCCCGACAGCTACCGTCAGGGCTCGCTCGCACTGGGCTACACCCGCTGGCAGACCATCTGGCACGTGGTGCTCAAGTCCGCCATGCCCTCGCTCATGACCGCGGTCATCCTTGGCATGACCCGCGCCTTTGGCGAGACGCTTGCCGTGCGCATGGTTATTGGCGGCATCGAGGCCATGCCGACGTCGCTGCTGTCGCCGGCCTCGACCATTACCACCACGCTCACCACATCCATGGCGGTCTATGCCGAGGGTTCGGCCCAGGACGACGTCCTGTGGGCGCTCGGTCTGCTGCTGATGGGCATGAGCCTCATCTTCATCCTGATCATCCATCTCATCGGCCGCAAGGGGGCGAAGGCTCGTGGCTAGCACGCGCATCCATATCGACGAGACGAGACTCGGGCGCGTCCAAAAGCAGGACCGCATCGCCACGGGCGTGCTGACGGCGATCGCCGCCATCGTCATGCTCATCGTCGTCTCCATGGTGGCCTATATCCTGTTCGAGGGAATCTCGACGCTGTTCCAGCCGGGCTTTCTCACGCAGCCCGCGCGCGCCAACGGAACCCAGGGCGGCGTGCTCTACCAGCTGTTCGACTCGTTCTATCTGCTGCTGATTACCCTGATCATCTCGGTGCCCATCAGCCTGGGCGGCGCGGTCTTCCTAGTTGAATACGCGCCCGATGGGCCCATCCGCGACATCGCCTCCACCGCCATCGAGACGCTGTCTTCGCTGCCTTCCATCGTCGTGGGCATGTTCGGCTTTCTGGTGTTTTCGGTGCAGCTGGGCTGGAAGTACTCCATCATCTCCGGCGCCGTCGCGCTCACCATGTTCAACATCCCCATCCTGGTGCGCGTGATTCAGCAGGCGCTCGAGGACGTGCCGCAGGCCCAGCGCGATGCGTGCCTGGCTATGGGCCTCACCCGCTGGGAGGCCACGCTGCACATCCTGATTCCCGAGGCCATGCCCGCCATCGTGACCGGCATCGTGCTTTCGGCCGGCCGTGTGTTTGGCGAGGCCGCGGCGTTGCTCTTTACCTCGGGCATGAGCTCGCCGATTCGCCTGAACTTCTTGAGCTTTAACCTGTCGAGCCCCACCTGCGCCTGGAACGTGTTCCGTCCCGGTGAGTCGCTTGCCGTGCACATCTACAAGATCTATGGCGAGGGCAGCCCTGAGGCCCAGCAGATCGTCTGGGGCACCGCGGCACTGCTGATGATTTGCGTGCTGCTGTTTAACGTGGTCGCCCGTATCGTGGGCAAGCAACTGGCAAGGAAGATGACGGCCGAATGAGCGAGATGAATGCGACGCCCGTAACCGAAGCGGTATCGTCCGAGACCCAGGACTTTTTGTCGAGTGTGGGGGAGAGCGAAAAGCGCGTTCGTGTGAGCGGCAAGGCCGTGAGCGACGAGGTCGTGCTCTCCACCAAGGACGTCAACGTGTACTATGGCGACCACCATGCGCTGCACGATACGTCGCTCGACTTTCACAAGGGCGAGATCACGGCGCTCATCGGGCCTTCGGGCTGCGGTAAGTCGACCTTTTTGCGCAGCCTCAACCTGATGAATCGCGAGATTCGCGGCTGCCGCGTGGAGGGCGAGATCAACTACCGCGGGCGCAACGTGAACACCAAGACCGAGAACACGTACGAGCTGCGTCGCTCCATCGGCATGGTGTTCCAGCAGCCAAACCCCTTCCGCAAGTCCATTCGCGACAACATCACCTTTGCGCCCAAGCGCCACGGCATCACCGACCGTGACGAGCTCGACCGCATGGTCGAGGAAAGTCTGCGCGGTGCCGCGCTGTGGGACGAGGTCAAAGACAAGCTCGACAAGAGCGCCTACGCGCTTTCGGGCGGTCAGCAGCAGCGTCTGTGCATTGCGCGCACGCTGGCGCTCAACCCCGACGTAATCCTGTTTGACGAGCCCTGCTCGGCGCTCGACCCCATCTCGACGTTGGCGATCGAGGACCTGATGTCGTCGATCGTTGCCGACCGTGCCATCGTCATCGTGACGCACAACATGGAGCAGGCGTCGCGCGTGTCCAACCGCACGGCGTTCTTCTACATGGGCGATATGGTCGAGTACGACGAGACCGACGAGATTTTCCAACGGCCCAAGGATAAGCGGCTGAATGATTACCTCACCGGCATGTTCTCCTAGTCCGGGACATGCTTGAGGCCCGCGGCGGCCACGGTTGCCGCGGGACTGATTGGAGAGGTGGGTCATCTCTTTTGCGAGATGGCCCGCCTTTTTGCTCTGCGACCGAAACGACCACCGCAAAGGCGACAGGCGCCTTCGTGGTGGTTTGGGGTGGGGCTCGCTGCTATCATGGACAACGTTGAATTTCTACGAAGGAGCAGGGCATATGGCGATTCTTTTGGGATGCGATTCCGTCAGCCTAGAGTTTCCCACCAAGCATATTTTCGATAGCGTGACGCTCGGCGTGGACGAGGGCGACCGTATTGGTATTGTCGGCAAAAACGGCGACGGCAAGTCGACGCTGCTGAGCGTGCTCGCCGGCACGCTGGAGCCCGATGACGGACGCGTGACGCACCGCCGCGGCACGACGATCGGTCTGCTCGGCCAAAAGGACAACCTGGTCGATACCGACACCGTGCATCATGCCGTCGTGGGCGACGCGCCCGAGTATGAGTGGGCGTCGAGTCCGCGTACGCGCCAGATTCTGGCCGGCCTCATCAGCGATGTGCCCTGGGAAGGCACAGTGGGCGAGCTTTCGGGCGGCCAGCGCCGTCGCGTGGACCTCGCGCGCCTGCTGATCGGCGACTACGACGTGCTCATGCTCGACGAGCCCACCAACCACCTGGACATGCGTACCATCAACTGGCTTGCGCGTCACTTAAAGGCCCGCTGGCAGCGCGGTCAGGGCGCCATGCTCGTGGTCACGCACGATCGCTGGTTCTTGGACGAGGTCTGCACCAGCATGTGGGAGGTCCACGACGGCCAGGTCGATCCCTTCGAGGGCGGCTACTCGGCATACATCCTGCAGCGCGTGGAGCGCGACCGCATGGCCGCCGTCACCGAGGAGCGCCGCCGCAACATGGCGCGCAAGGAGCTCGCGTGGCTGAGCCGCGGTGCCCAGGCCCGTTCCACCAAGCCCAAGTTTCGCGTGGATGCCGCTCGCGAGCTGATCGCCGACGTGCCGCCCGTGCGTGACGAGCTGGAGCTCAAGCGCCTGGCCGTGAGCCGCCTGGGCAAGCAGGTTATCGATGTGGTCGACGTGGACGCCGGCTATGCGGATGCCGATGGCACGTCCAAACAGGTGCTCACCGATGTGACCTGGCTCATCGGCGCGGGCGACCGCTATGGTCTTTTGGGCGAGAACGGCGCCGGCAAGTCGACGCTGCTCGACGTGATCCAGGGCAAGATCGCGCCCCTGCGCGGCCGCGTGAAGATCGGCCAGACGGTGCGCTTTGGCGTGCTGTCGCAGCAGCTCGAGGAGCTCGAGCCCTACATGGGCGACACGATCCGCGAGGTGCTCAGCCACTATAAGAAGTACTACGTCATTGACGGCAAGGAGACTTCACCCGAGAAGCTCTGCGAGCGTCTGGGCTTTACGACGCAGCAGCTCTGGAGCCGCATCGGCGATCTTTCGGGCGGCCAGCGCCGTCGTCTGTCGCTGCTGCTGACGATCCTGGACGAGCCCAACGTGCTCATCCTGGACGAGCCCGGCAACGACCTGGATACCGACATGCTGGCGATTGTCGAGGACTTGCTGGACGGCTGGCCCGGCACGCTGATTCTGGTGACGCACGACCGCTTTTTGATGGAGCGCGTGACCGACCAGCAGTGGGCGCTGCTCGACGGCCACCTGACGCATATGCCCGGCGGCGTCGACCAGTACCTGCGCCTGTGCAACGCCACCGCCGAGGGCGAGCCCGTGGGTGCACCAAGCGCCAAGACCGGTACGTTCGACACCGGTGCCGCGGCAGCTGCGGCCGAAAAGCCCAAGTCGAGCGGTCAGCCCAACGGCCTTTCCAATGCCGAGCGCCAAAAGCTCCGTCGTGAGGTGAGCTCGCTCGAGCGCAAAATGGAGACGCAGCGCGCCCGCGTGGAGGAGGCCGAGGTCGCGATGGCTCAGGTCGACCCCACCAACTACACGGCGCTGGGCGAGCAGCAGGCAAAGATCGACGAGGCCCACGCTGCCATGGACGAGTTGGAGATGGCGTGGCTCGAGGCGAGCGAGAAGCTCGAGGGCGAGGAGTAGGCGAGGATGATCAAGGCCGCGTTTTTCGATATCGACGGCACGCTGCTGAGCTTTAAGACCCATCGGATTCCGGCGTCGGCGCAGCAGGTGCTCGACAGCTTTCACGAGCAGGGGATCGCATGCGTGATTGCTACGGGTCGCCCGACCTACCAGATGCCCGATTGGCTGTTCGACCTGGGTTGGGATGCGTACATTACGCTCTCGGGCCAGCACTGCTTTGATGCCGAGGGGGTTTACCGCAGCTGTCCGATTGATCCGGACGACGTTGCGGTAATCGTGGACCAGGTGGCGCAGGGGCGCTATGACTCGCTGTGTATGCAGGGCGAGAACTCGTTTGTGAACCGTCTGTCCGAGCGCGTGGTGACGGCCGGCAGCAACGCGGGAATCGTCTACCACGAGGAACCGTTTGAGCATGCCTTCGATGCGCCGGTCTACCAGTTTTGCGCCTTTGTGGACCCCGCCGACGAACATATCGTGACCGACGCGGTGTCGCATTCTCTCACTACGCGCTGGTGTGATTTGTTCTGCGACATTATCCCTGCCAACGGCGGTAAGGACCTGGGTGTCGCGGCGACGCTGGAACGCCTGGGTGTCGACGCGAGCGAGGCGATTGCCTTTGGCGACGGCGAGAACGACCTGTCGATGTTCTCGGCCGTGGGCACAAGTGTGGCAATGGGCAACGCGCAGGCGACCGTGAAGGCCGCAGCGACCTACGTAACGACCGCCGTGGATGACGACGGCATCTACAACGCCGCGAAGCACTTTGGCCTCGTGTAGCTGCGACCCGGCACTTGGGGACGCTCCTTATCTGCCGGCAGCTGGGGACACTCCTTGCGGGGCGTTCCCATTTTGTTTTCGTCCCGCACGTTTTGTGAAACGCGGCTAACTTTTTGGTCAATGCAGTAAGACATGGTCAACTTTTGCGGTAAAGTAAGCCAAGGAAAGTATCCAAAGGCTAACTAGCAATCATCGCGAAAGGCGGCCCATGGCCCTACGTGAATCCGGAGAAGACTATCTCGAATCGATCTACGTTCTGTCGCAGCGCCAAGGCACGGTGCGCTCAATCGACGTCGCCGAATACCTGGGCGTGACCAAGGCGAGCGTTTCCAAGGCCATGGCGACGCTGGAAAGCAACGGCTATGTCGAAATGGGCAAGCGCGACGTTCATCTGACGGAGCGTGGTCTGGAGGTCGCTCGCCAAATGTGGGAGCGTCACTGCTTTTTCGTGGGGCTGCTGGAGGATGCGGGTGTTTCGGCTGAGGTCGCGTCGCAAGAGGGCTGCCACATGGAGCACTGCCTGAGCGAGGAAAGCTTTGAGAAGCTGAGGGCGATGCTGGGACGGGACAGCGACCGGGACCAGTAGCCCCGCCAACCAAGTCCAACTCAGACAAGGAACCCCGCCACCAATCGATGCCCAAGAACCGCCAGCAACGTTACCGCAGGCGCTACAGGTTCTTGACACCCATCGCGCGCATGGCGTTCAGGATAGCGATGATCGCCACGCCTACGTCGCCAAAGACGGCAAGCCACATATTGGCGATACCCAGCGCTGCCAGCACAAGGATCAGCAGCTTAATGCCCAGCGCAAAGATTATGTTCTGCCAAACAATCGACATGGTCTTGCGCGCCACGCGGATCGCGCGGGAAATGTTGGACGGCTTGTCGTCCATCAGCACCACGTCGGCGGCCTCGATCGCGGCGTCGGAGCCCATGGCGCCCATGGCAATGCCCACATCGGCGCGCGTAAGCACAGGAGCGTCGTTGATACCGTCGCCGACAAAGGCGAGCTTGCCCTTGCCACTTTCGGCCGCGAGTAGCGCCTCAACGCGCTCGACCTTGTCGCCCGGCAGGAGCTGCGCGTGGAACTCGTCGAGACCGAGTTGCTTGGCCACAGACGCTGCAACCTCCTCGCGGTCGCCCGTGAGCATGACGGTGCGGTTGATACCGGCGGCATGCAGGTCGCGAATCGTTTGCTCCGCATCGGCCTTAACGGTGTCTGCAATCACGATGTGGCCGGCGTACACGCCGTCAACGAGCACGTGGAGGATCGTGCCGACAACCTCACAGTCCGGTGCTTCAACGCCGGCCGCGGCGAGCATCTTGGCGTTGCCAACGACGACGTGCTTGCCGTCGATGGTTGCCGTCACGCCGTGGCCCGCGTCGTTGGCGGAGTCGCTCACGCGCTTGGGGTCGACCTCGCCCTGGTAGGCGTCGCGCACGGACTGCGCGATGGGGTGATCGGAGAACGACTCAGCAAGGGCTGCGACTTCGAGCAGCGACTGCTCGGTATAGCCAGCCTCGGGGTGCACCGCGACGACTGAGAACGTGCCGTTGGTGAGGGTGCCCGTTTTGTCGAAGACGATGGTGTCCACGTCGGCGAGCGTCTCGAGGTAGTTGGAGCCCTTGATGAGAACGCCCAGCTTGGACGCGCCGCCGATGCCGCCAAAGAAACTCAACGGTACGCTGATCACGAGGGCGCACGGGCAGCTGACGACCAGGAAGGTCAGGCCGCGCAGGATCCAATCGGACCAAGCGCCAGTCACCAGGCCGCCGCCAAGCGCGAGCACCGCGGCAGCGCCAGTGACGGCGGGGGTGTAGACGCGGGCAAAGCGCGTGATGAAGTTCTCGGTGCGCGCCTTCTTTTCGCTGGCATTCTCCACGAGCTCCAGAACACGCGCGACGGTTGACTCGCCAAAGGGCTTGGTGGTGCGCACGTGGATGAGGCCCGTCATGTTGATGCAACCGCTGATGATATCGTCGCCGGTCTTGGCCGGGCGGGGGACCGACTCGCCCGTGAGTGCGGCGGTGTCGAGCTGGGTTTCGCCCTCGACGATGACGCCGTCGATAGGCACGCGCTCGCCGGGCTTGACCACGATCACGGTGCCGACGGCGATGTCATCGGGAAAGACCTGTTCGAGTGTGCCGTCGGCTTGCTCGACGTTAGCGTAGTCGGGCGCGATGTCCATCATGGCACTGATCGACTTGCGGCTCTTGCCCACGGCGTATGCCTGGAACAACTCGCCGACCTGGTAGAACAGCATGACAGCGGCGCCTTCGGCCATGTGCGGGTCGGTGTCGGGGAAGAGCACCATGGCAAACGCGCCGATGGTCGCGACGGCCATGAGGAAGCTCTCGTCGAAGGCCTTGCCGCGGCGGATGTTATTGAATGCCTTTTGCAGTACGTCGTAGCCGGCAATCAAAAACGGCACGAGGAACAGCACAAAGCTGGCGTAGATGTTGCCGGGCTCCCCAAATGCGATAGTGAGGGCGCCGAGCTCGTCGAGGGCATAAACAACGGCAAAAATGCCCAGTGCTACCAGGATGCGGTTGCGCTTATGCTCAAGGGACTCTTTCTTCTTGCGCTTCTTCTTTTTCTTTTTGGGATCGGCGGCTGTCATGATTCAAACCTCTCATTTGAGTTTATGAACACTCGCTCATATAATTTCGCGAGCAAAGGCCGCGGCAAGCGCGGCCTCGCAGGTCAACGTATGCGCGGGTTAGAGAATGATCTCGCAGTCCGGCTCGGCGTCGGCGGTGAACTCAACGACGCGGTCCAGGACCTCGTCGAACTTGGCGTCGTCGGCCTCGAGCGTCAGCTTCTGGGTCATAAAGTTGACCGAAACGGACTTGACGCCCTCGAGCTTGGCAAGTTCGTCCTGAAGCTCGCGCGCGCAGTTGGCGCAATCGATCTCGTCGAGCTTAAACTGCTTTTTCATGGTGGGTTCCTTTCCCTGTGTTAGCGGTCTGGGTGCCGGCCGCGCTGATACCGTGGGTGATTGCTATTCGCAGATATGGCTCATGCCCTGGTTAAGCATGGTGTAGACGTGATCGTCGGCGAGCGAGTAGAGAATGTTGCGGCCGTCGCGGCGGAACTTGACCAGGTGCGACTGCTTAAGCGTGCGCAGCTGGTGCGATACTGCCGACTGCGAGGTTGCGGTCGCCTCGGCGATGTCGGCCACGCAGAGCTCGCGGCCCATGAGGGCATAGAGGATCTTGATGCGTGTGGTGTCGCTGAAGACCTTGAACAGGTCGGCCAGGTCGTACAACAGCTCCTCGTCGGGAAGGTCCTCGGGCGAGCAGGTGGTGGGGACGATCGGCTCGGTGGCCTCGATGCCAGTCTTTGTTTCATCAGCGTGGCTGCTCATTGCAACATCCTTTCATATGAACATGCGCTCATATAAATTACTTCCGATTATATGAGCGCATGTTCATATGTCAATACAATTTACGTTAACTTCGATGACTGCTTGCCGCCTCTGCGATTTTCTGCGGGTTGGGAGACATCGACGCAATGCTCGCCAACATATTTTGAGATGTTCGGCCAGCATGCTAAGAAAGCCACCTTGAGAAGCATTAGGACTGTTCATATTTGTACTTTATCGTGTTAAATACAGCGAGAATCAGTTCTTCCTCTACGGGAGTTCCTGCAGAATCAGTTTTATCTAAAGTTATATTGAGCATTGCTGCAGCCAATCTGGCACATCGGTGGCCGAATAAGTCGAAAAATGTAGGTGGACATCCGCAGAGATCGCCTTTAGAAGAGCGAATTCTCAATTAGATCAATAATCGTGTCGTCTTCCGTGCGGTTTTCATCGATTTTTGCGAACATGTCGCATTCCCAAGGCCCATTGATTTCCTCAGCAAGGGCCCCGACGTGTTGCATGTCGTCGGGTTCTGGCACATCGTTGATGCTCGGGTCATCAGCTTGCGGATATTGGCTTGCAATTTCGCGCTTGGCGGCCTCTTCTTCTTTGAGTGTCTCCAGGACGCGGCGACCGTATTCGAAGTAGCGCCGCAAGACAAATTGACGAAGAGTTTCTTGCAGGATGGCGAAGTTATCCGGGAGTCGACCGGGCCATATCTTCTCGCGAATGCGAATCGCTTCCATGACCCGCCTAAAAGCGGACTGCTTGAAAAACGAATGACGACTAACTGTGATAACGGCATATCCCATGTTTCGCAGCGTGTTTCGGCGTTCCTCGTCAATTGATTGCTGTTCGGGCTCGTCGTGGTAAAAGCCGTTGTATTCGATATCGGTCATCGAATTTTCGAGCAGCGCGTCGAGGTAGAAAACCGTCCGTCGCGTTAGGGCGGCGTATCTTTTGGGGACTGGGATCGGATAGTCCGTTTTGATAGCGCGTATGGCTAAGCCACCCATTGACTTGGGCATTGTCAGCATCATGACAAACGCCGTTTCGAGTGGGGAGCGACAGCCTTCGCGTACATAAGAAAGTGCCTTAAGTGCTTTATTAGATCCACGATACCCCGATGCCTCTGAAAAGAAGGCTCTGAGCTCTTCAACGCTGGTTAGGGCTGGGCGCTCGCGATATTGAGTTTCGTCGGACGTTCCAAGCGCGTAGGAGCCGCAGATTTCAAAGTAATACTCAACGAGCTCCGAAAGGTTGAGGTCGGCTGCTGCTTCTAACGCGCACAGCTTGATATCGACGATGTAGACGTTCGGCTCGAGTTCTAGGTAGCTTTCTGCATCAAACGTATAGCGCGTGCAGTGGCAGATGCAGCCCTTGCGGTGCCTTTTGGCATTATTGGAAAACGTCAGCACATGGATGCTTTCAGAATCGACATTCTTTCTGTTGAGCCATGCTCGCGCCGCTTCCAGGTTGGACGTGGTCGGCGCAGACACCTTGATCTTTTCCATAGGTATGGGATCGGTCGCGTGGCTTGCGAGCGAGTTGACTGTTTGGTATACAGCGCGTGCCGTGGTATGTGACAGAACGATTCCCATACGCGCATGATGGCATAGCGGACGCCATATACGCTCGAAACTTCGGGCAACGGTATTGGGGCGCGGCTTATCTTCTGCGAACGGTGGGTTTTTGAGCTGTCGTATTGAGGGGGGCAGCTTCGGCTGGGGAGGTTTCTGTCGGCTGCCCCATTTTGGTGAACTTTAGTTGCGGATTCGTAGCTTCTAAGCGTTTTTGCCGACCGCTCAGATGCCTCACCAACATAATTTGAGTTATTCGGCCTTATCCTATACGAATGGTGCGATCGCAACGTCCTATTCGAATTGATTCAGGTAGATTTATAGGGCTTGGTTGCGAAATTGGGGCGACTATAGCGCTCGATTGCGGTTCAAGGGGCCTCGACTAGTGGTTCAGCTGGCCGAACAACTCGAAAAAAGTAGGTGGGCCAACCTGCCGACTATGTGAAGCATGCGTATTTGCTCGTTTTGATTAAAACTAGGGTGCAGCCATAAGACTGCGCCCTAGTTTACTGCGTGCCGGTGTGCCCAGACGGATTGCACTGTGCCTGGCAGGCGCTCCCGCAGATGGATCGGTTATTTCGCAAACAGGTTCTTGAGGTTGAACTCGGCCTGTACCGTGCGGAGCATGAGGTCGGTGTCATCCAGACCCAGATGCTGCTCGTTGGCGTCGGCGGCGAGGGTTCCACGGCGGCGCGCCCAGTTCTCGAGCGCGGCTGGGGCGGACTCGCGGGGGAGCGAGCGCACGTCGGCGTCCAGGCTGCGGCAGATCTGGCGCGAGTCGATGACGATGATCTTGCCGGCGCGGCGTGCCTCGGCGTAGCCGTCCAGGTGGATCTTGAACCAGCTGTCCTCAAAGGCGGCGTTGTGTGCCATGTACGGGTACTTCTTCATAAGCTTGAGCAGCTGCTTTTGCAGCTCCTTGTTCTCGCGGAAGGGCGTTTTGCCGTCGATGTCGTCCCAGGTAATGTGGTGGATATTCGACAGCGGCACATCCTCGCCGCGGTAGATGTCGGGCAGGCCACAGTAGTGCGCCTCGGCGTCGTGCGGGATGGCGTCGCTGGTGAGTTCCATGATCTCCCAGCCGACGTTGATGATATAGCCGCGCTCGGGCGCGCGACCGGTGGTCTCGATGTCGATACCGAGCACGGTGCCCTGGATGGGCTTGCGGGCATAGGCCACGCCGAGTGCGTCGCGGTCGCCGCGGATCTCGCGCATAACGGACGCGGCGGTGCGCTTTTGCATCTTGCCGATGGCGGCGCAGGTGTCGGCGTCGGACAGGCCGCGCGAGAGCGTCGCGGGCGTCACGTTGCGCAGGCGTGCCTCGCCAATCTGGTCGCACAGGTCGCGGTTGCGGTCGGCCAGGTCGCGCACGGTGGCAAAGTCGAAGCCGGGGTCGCCCTCGGCAGTAAAGTACTCGGTCTCGAGCACCTTGAGGGCCTCCTCGCCCTTCTGGCGCTCGGACTCCATGGCGCCGTGGTCGCCGTAGATAAACATGGGGATAAACGGCTGGCGCTCGTATTCGAGTGCTTGCGATACGTTCATATGCTACTCCTTGGACGGGCCGCGTTGTGCGGCTCGAGGTTACTGAGTTATGGCGAGATGATAGTTTACCATAGGCAACTATTGGCACCGCGCCCGGGACAACTACAATACCCTAGTTGACCGCTAGGACTTTTACAATGCTGCCGAAAGACACGAAAGGTTCCATCCGTCATGGATTTACTGATTGATATTCTGCTCGACGCCGGCAAGGACACGCTGTCGCTGGTGCCGTTTTTGTTGGTGACGTATCTTGCTCTCGAGACACTTGAGCACGTTGCGGGCGACCGCGTCAACGGCGCTATCAAGCGCGCCGGCGCTGCGGGTCCCGTGGTTGGCTCGCTGCTGGGCATGGTGCCGCAGTGCGGCTTTTCGGCCATGGCGGCCACGCTGTACGCCGGCCGTGTCGTGACCTTGGGCACGTTGGTGGCGGTGTTCCTTTCGACCTCCGACGAGATGCTGCCGCTGTTGCTTGCCGAGCAGGTTCCCGTGCAGACTATGGCGATGCTTTTGGCTTCGAAAGCGCTGATCGCACTGGTCACGGGTTTTATCGTGGACGCTGCCATTCGCGGCCTGCGCCGTAACGCCCGCGCGCACGCGGCGATTCGCCGTACCGTGCTGGGAACCGCGGCCAATCCGGCCCACGTGAACTGCGCGCACGACGACCACAGCGGCGGTGACATCATCGACGAGGTGGCCGAGGCGGGCGTGAGCGCCGACCACATCCACGAGCTGTGCGAGCGCGACCATTGCGGATGTGATGAAGACGAAGACGAGCACGAACACGGACATGGCCACGATCACGGTCATGAGGGCGAACATGAACACCATGATGGTCACGGTCACTCTCACTCCCACGAAGGGACGCCTGTCCTGTCGATCATCCGCAGTGCGATCTCGCACACCGTGCAGGTCTCGGTATTCATTTTTCTGGTGACGCTGATTCTGGTCGCCGTGCTCGAGACGTTCGGCGAGTCCGCGATCGAGCGGTTCCTGCGCGGCAACGAGACACTCGCTGTCCTGGGTTCGGCGCTTGTCGGGCTGATTCCCAATTGCTCGGCGAGCGTGGTCATTACACAGCTGTATCTGGAAGGCGCGCTGCAACTGGCGCCGATGCTCGCCGGCACGCTCATTTCCGCCGGCGTGGGTTATCTGGTGCTGTTCCGCACCAACCGCAGCGCCCGCGAAAATGCCGTGTTCCTGATCATGATGTACGTCATCGGCGCTGGCTGGGGCCTCATCCTCTCCGCCGTTGGCCTCTAAGTAGGCCTAAAAAATGGGCTTCAAATAGCCATGCTCAGCGCCTGCGCAATGCGGCGACGCATGGCATTTTGAAGCCCGTTTTTTGTTGAGCCATGGATTCCGAGCGCTCACACCGCTCAAAACAAAAAGGTAGATTTTAGGCATGTCTCAAAAATCTACCTTGGTTAGTGCAGCAACTCGGTGAGGTTGCGTTTAAAGCGGGCGCGGTCTTCGCTGGTAAATGCCGCCGGCCCGCGAGTGCGTCCGCCGGCGCGGCGCACCTTCTTTTCCTCGTGGCGAATAAACAGCTGCATGTCGATGGTTGCTTTGTCGTAGACGCGCCCGCGCACACCGATAGCGGCGGCATCGCGCCCGAGCACCATGCTCGCCAAGCCAATGTCCTGCGTCACGACCACGTCGCCCGCCTGCAGGCGTTCGACAATGGCAAAGTCGGCGCTGTCGGCGCCCACGCTCACGTCGAGCGTCGTGACCCAAAAGCCGCGTCGCGCGTGCTCGGCATCGCACGGGTCGTCGCGGCGAATGTGCCGTTCCAGGTTTTGCGTGCTGTTGCCGGCGATAACAACGGCGACGCCCGCCCGCCGCGCGCAGTCAATCGACTCGCGCGTGACCGGGCAGGCGTCGGCATCAATAAAGAGCGTTCGCGGCATCTAGTGCACCAGTTTGCCAAATTGAATAGCGCGAACAATCAGCATTACGCCAAACACCAGCAGCGCGGCGCCGCTAAAGATGACGAGCATCTTGGCCGACCACAGCGGATAGATAAACACGAACATGCCGGCGATGATGGAAAGTGCGCCGCTCAGGATGGCGAGGGCGCGGTTGGACGAAAGCTCGGACTCCAGAATGGACATGACACCTTCGACAATCCAGCCAAAGCCGGCCACGATAACCACCATCGTGGTGAGCGTCGCGGTCGAGAAGGCCTGGTTGCGCAGGATTATGACGCCGCCCAAGATAATGAGTAGGTTGGAGATGATGCTCGTCACGCGCCAGCCGGTGGGCAGCAGCGGCTCAAAAATGGCAGTGAACAGTCTGATGGCAGCAGTGATTACAAAGTAAAAACCCAGGACGGTCGTCAAAAAGACGAGGGACTTGGCGGGTGCAAAAAGCAGCGCGATACCAGCGATGAGTGCTAAGACGCCCGTGATGGCGTAGATCCAGCGTACGGCCTTGACGGCTTTGCCCGCCATGCTTTTCTCGTCAAATCCAAACTGGCTCGATTTTTGGTCATCGTTCTTAAAGATGCCCATAATGTCTCCTTTCCGTGCGGCGTAAGCCTTGATCGTTACAACCAGTATCCCCTAAGGGCGCTGACGTATGGGTCGGGGAGGGCGAAACGTAACCCAAAGGCCCCGAATTGTTTCCGTTGTTCCCCACGTCGCGATTTTCTATTCAACAGGTGTAGAACATTGCAGCCCTGTTCGTTATTGCCTACGTTTTAGGTTAGATTTTCCTAAGGACAATTGGCTTGTATTGGGGGTCCCTATGAACGAAACAGTTCCCGCGGCGCCGGTAAGCGCAGAATCGATGGCAAAGCAGGGCCGCGAAAAGCTCGGCTTGGACGCGTTTGATGCGTTGGTTCGTCGCGCCCGCACGTGCCGTCGCTTTGACGAGTCCATGCGCGTGCCGCGCGAGTTTTTGCTCGAGCTGGCGGAACTGGCGCACCTGACCCCGTGTGGTGCCAATGCTCAGCGTCTGCGTTTTCACGTGGTGAGCGGTGCCGAGGATTGCGCGCGTGTATTTGACGAGCTCGCATGGGCCGGCGCACTTAAGGACTGGCCGGGTCCTGCCGAGGGTGAGCGCCCGACCGGCTACATCGCGATTCTGGCCGAGCGCGCCGTTCCGGGCAAGCCTGTCGCTCCCATTACTGAGGTCGACACGGGCATTGCCGCACAGACGATGATGCTCGCCGCCCGCAGCGCCACGCCCGAGGTGGCAGCCTGCATGTTCAAGGCCTTTACGCCCCGCGCGATCGATGCCATGGGGCTCAATAACGACAAGTATGAGCTCAAGCTGATCATGGCGTTTGGCGTTCCGGCCGAGACACAGGTGATCGATGCGATCGATTCCAACCCCGACGGCTCCATCAATTATTGGCGCGACGAGGCGCAGGTGCACCACGTACCCAAGCGTCCGCTTGCCGACGTGCTGCTGTAGTTGTGCGTCGTTGCGGTGCAATCCGGCGGCAAAATCACCACAAAGGCTCCTGTCCCCTTTGTGGTGGTACGAGGGGAGGGTGTGTGGCAGATCTGTATTTGGTGCGGCATGGGCAGACTGAGCTCAATGTGCAGAGCATTTTGCAGGGTTGGCACGATTCGCCGCTTACGGCGCGCGGGCGCGAGCAGGCGCTGACGGCGCGTACGGCGTTTGCGGCGCGTGGCGTGGCCTTTGATCATGTGTATTCCTCGCCGTTGGGCCGGGCGCGGCATACGGCCGAGCTTATCGTTGGCGAGGGCCGTTCCATTGAGCTGGTCGATGACCTGCGTGAGTGGCATTTTGGCTCGCTGGAGGGCACATCAAATCGCGAGATGCCGCCGCAGCCCTGGGGCGATTATCCGGTGGCCTTTGGCGGCGAGTCGGAAGTGCAGCTTCAGTCGCGCATGGTCGCGGCGCTGTCCCGCATCATGGCCAGGCCGCAGCACGACTGCGTGCTGGCGGTTTCCCACGGCTCAGCCTGCCAGGAGTTTCTTGAGTATGTGACTGGCGGGGGAGAGCTACCCGACAACGGTGCCGTGCTTCATTTTGGCTATTGCGACGGGGCGTTTTCGCTCTTGGGTTGGTAACGAACGAAAGGACCCCTATGAATAAAGATCTGTATCTGGTCCGTCATGGACAGACGATATTCAACCTTAAGCGCATTATTCAGGGCTGGAGTGACTCGCCGCTCACACAGCTGGGCTGCGATCAGGCGGCGCGTGCCGGCATGTTTTTACGTGCGCGCGGCATTGAGCCCGATCATGCCTACACCTCCACGCTTCATCGCACCGAGCAGACTATCGCCAACTTGTGGCCGGGCTTGGCGTACGAGCGCCTGGACGGCCTGCGTGAGTGGTTCTTTGGCGACTTTGAGGCCGAGCGCGTGATGCTCATGCCCGAGCGCCCGTGGCGCGATTTCTATCGCCAGTTTGGCGGCGAGGGTCAGATGCAGGTGCGTGAGCGCATGGTGACGACGCTGACCGAGCTCATGCGACGCCCGGACCACGAGTGCGTCCTTGCGGTGAGCCACGGATCGGCCATCAAGGAGTTTTTGGACCACGTGAGGGGAGCGGCGGCCGACGAGCGCGAGCGCGTGCCGGGCAACTGCTCGGTGCTGCATTTCGTGTTTGACGATACGACCGATACGTTTGAACTGGTTGAGATTTTTACGCAGGAAGACTACGCGCGCGAGCTGGGGCTTGAGCCGCTCGTGGCTGCCGCGGGTCCGCAGCGCGGGTAGTTTGGGCGTGGCGGTGCGGGTCGCCGACTTACTTGCTCGATGCGAAAGGGGGCGGAGATGCATGCGCTGGCGTTGCATCTCCGCCCTCTTTTTTTGTTGAGCTGCCGAGTCTTTGTGCTGGGCGTTTAGGCTCTGTTAGAACCGTGAGATCTGGTGAGTGAGCAGGCCCGTCGGAACCTGCGCCGCGCCGCCGCTGACCTGCGCGGCGGGGAAGAGCACAGCTACGGCAAAGTTGAACGGCTCTTTGCCAGAGTAGGCGCCGGCAGTGCGGGCCTCGTCGGCCAGAATCTGCGATGCCCCAGCCAGCGCGGCAGCGTAGGTGGGGTCGTCTGCCGGCGTCGGCTTCGGTGCCTGGTCGAGCATGGCTCGGATGGCGGCAACAGCGTCCTCGCGCTTGACCTCCCACACGCGATGTGTGACGCCCGCGGGATCGGTGACGGCGTAGAGCGATGCGCCCTCTTTGGCAGCGCTCAAAATGATATCCATGACGGGCGACGCCTCGTAGGCGAGCGACACGGGGCGCGGCTGCACCTTGAGCTCGGCGATCGCGCGCGCGGTGGCGAGTGCGTCGATGCTCTCGGCGGCAGCCTCGTCGCCGCCCGTCAGCACGTTAACCGGGCAAATCGCCACGACACCCGTCACGCGTCCCGGCTCACCCGAGCATTCGTACACGTAATACGCCGCGCCTGGATCCTTGAGCATCAGACCATCGGCAATGGCTCCGCGCAGAGCATCGTTGCCGCTCAGGATGCTGCCCATTGCAGGCAGTGCCTCGAGCACGCGGTCCTGAGCCGGGCGGATGCAGGGAAACGGAAGTGCTTTCATGGGGCGGTCCTAACGCACGAGTCGGTTTGTTCGCGGCTTATTATGCCCCAACTTGGCCGCTCGCGTCCCAGAGCACGTTATCGGCGAGCGCGATTAGCACCTGCTGACAACGAACGATGTCGGCGTGGGGCACATATTCGTTGGGCTTGTGGGCGAGCGCGAGCGAGCCTGGGCCATAGCTCATGCAGTTACGGTTACCCGTCTTGCCGGCAATGACGGCAGTGTCGGTGTAGCCGGTAAAGAAGCCGACGGTCGTATCCGTGCCCGTTACATCGTCTGCTGCGCACTTGAGTGCAGCTAGAAGGGGAGAGACCGGATCGCGCTCGATGGCGGGGCGGTCGCCCGTCACGGTGTAGCTGCCATGGCAACCGGGAACGGTGGCTTCGGCGACGGCGATGGCATGCTCGACCATATTGATTGCGGCGGCCGTATCGGTCGGCGGGGTCAGGCGCATGTCGACCCAAACTTTGGCGCGGTCGGGTACGACGTAGGGGCGATATCCGCCCTCGATTTGGCCAAACGTGATGGTCGATGGTCCCAGCTCATCATGCACGGGCAGTGCCGCGAACGCACGGCGCAGCGCGCAGACGGCCTCGGCCATGGCGGCGACGGCGTCTGCGCCCTTCCAAGGCTGGCTCGCATGCGCCGTGACGCCGGTCATCTCGATCTCGAACCACGTGCGACCCTTGTGCGCCACCTGAATCTGTCCGTCGGTGGGCTCGGTGTCCAGCACCCATTCGCGCGAGCCGACCCAGCCGGCATCGATCGCGGCCTCTGAGCCGCGCATAAAGTCTTCCTCGTCGACTGAGCAGATGAGTGAAAAGCCGCGGCGGGGCAGCGCGCCATCCGCCGCCACGCGCTCGAGCGTATGGACCAGTGCGGCAATGGCGCAGGCCAGGCCACTCTTCATATCGCAGGAGCCGCGACCATAGAGTTTATCGTCGCGCACGATCGCTCCGAGCGGCGGCGTGTCTGCCTCCCAGCCATCGCCCAGGGTGACGGTATCCATGTGACAGATGTAGACGAGTCGGGCCTCGTCGCTTACGGCCGGCACGGTAATCATAAGGTTGCGGCGCCCGGGGAGTACTTCGAGCTCCTCAATCTGCACGGCATCGAGCGCAGGACTATCAAGCTGCGCCAGCTGCTGCTCAATGAGCCTCTTAATGAAGTGCTCGATCTCGTCCTCATACGCGCCCGGGTCTGAGCTGTCGATCCGCACGAGCTCCTGCGTAAGCCGCCAGGCAAAGTCCTCATCAACCATATGCAACCTCACAATCAGTCTGCTTTCCAAACCGATTGTAAGTCTCCTGAGAGATCTGCGACATGCGCGTGGCGATATTTGCCGTTCGCAGGCCGAGCCATCGCGCTCGCCGTCTGAGCGGGTTCACAAACGAAGCAGTGGGTACGTACCCTTCATGGACGACATACTGTGCGACATATCTGCCTTTCGGTATCACCGGATACCTCCACAGGTCTTGGCAATAATGCCGGACCTGCCAAATTCTGCGGACGATCCGCGCAGGGAGCACCTATGTGAGCATCCGCTCGTCAAGCATTTCCTGGGCACCCCGTTACACGTGTTGGCGCAGGGCGTCTGCGGGCGCAAGGGCGATCGCATTGTCAGGCATGTTTGGAACGGGGAGAGGCCGTTTGATTCCATGCGGCAGACGGAGTTTGGCCTCGATGTTGCGTCCCCGCTCTTTACCCTGCTGACCCTGGCTTCCTCGGTCTCAAACGAGCGTTTAATCATGTGCATGTATGAGATGTGCGGCACCTTTGCCGTGTGCAAGATTGCGCCTCAGGTAAAGTCGGCACTTGTGCAGGCATATGGGGACCGGTGGGGTGACGCACGGTTGGGTTGGGAAAATGTAAAGGATGTCTCGGGGAATCCAACGGACCTGTGGAAACGACCGCCCTTGATCGAGTTCTCTGAACTTACAGAGTACGTCGATAAGATCCCGGGGCTCCGCGGTGCTAAATCGTTCACACGTGCCGCGAAATGCATTACGGGGGTGGCGGCATCGCCGCTTGAGGTCCAGGCTTCGATGCTGTTTGGCCTTACGAGGTTGCGCGGCGGCGAAGGGCTGCGCCTTACCAATAACGTTGAGATTCGTATGACGCGCAGCGCCCGCCTGATTTCGGGGCTTGATAGGCGCTATGCCGATATCCTGCTGGCAAATAAGGACGGCAGTCGAGAGTGTCTGGTTGAATGCCAAGGTAAAGCCATTCACGGATCCATTGAATCCAAGATCTCGGACTCCGATCGAACGACGGCCTTGCAAGCCATGGGATATCCCGTCGTTCTGATGACCTATGGTCAGCTGGCCGATTCCGATGCCTTCCGCGTGGTGATGGAGCTCATCATTTCCTATCTCGATGTGCCGCTGAAAGACAAGACGCCGCGGCAGCAGGAGCTCGAACGGCGGCTTCGTGAGGAGATTTTTATCGATTGGGCGGGAATGTAGCCGCGCGGGCGGAAAATGGTCGCGCGGACTAGAGTTTTGGTCGCAAAATACTTATATTTTGCCTTGGAAGGGCCTTAAAAATGCTACCTAGAATAAGTTGTTTCGGAAAATGGACAGTCAACTTACATTCGGCACATAGAGACCGATTTTTACCTACTAAAGTCCCTGATAAAGCTGTTTATCAAAGCGGGTGTGCTTAGCGACTGGAGCCTCACTATCGATTATCTGAAAAAACTTGTTCTGGGTATCATTTTAAAGTCGTCCGGAGCAACAAAATCGCCCCCCGTTTCGTGATGAACTGCCTCCCATTTCTTGGACACAA
>NZ_QSHS01000010.1:32723-63237 GCF_003467795.1 Collinsella sp. AM36-4AA | reverse complement strand
TTGTGTCCAAGAAATGGGAGGCAGTTCATACGAGCTCGGGGCTCTTTTCGTTTGGATTTCAGACGTATTGACAGACGAAAACAGTCTGCGTCCGGTATTGAGCCATACGAAAGCGAAATTATGCGTCTTAATTCCGTACGCAAATCAAGACGAAAACAGTTTGCGTCTTATATAAATCAGTACGCAAACGGTTTTCGTCTTATAATACGGTTATGAATGGTACGAAACGAGGGGGTTGTGCATATGGTTGTTAGAGAGAGCCCTACAGTCGAATACAAGGAAAGCGTTACGCCGACGTTTCTTAAAACGGTGAGCGCCTATGCAAACTATGGGACGGGCAAGATTGAGTTTGGCGTTGATGACGAGGGCGTGGTTGTCGGCCTTGCAGATCCGGTCGCAGAGTGTCTCCGCATCGAGAACATGATTAATGACAGCTTGGACCCCGCTCCCCGTTACACGCTCGAGCCCGATGAGAAACACGGGACCGTAATCCTTACGGTTTATGAGGGACAGGACAAACCCTATCGAAGCAAGGGAAAGGCCTACAGGCGAAACGATTCGGCAACGGTGGAGGTCGACCGGTTTGAGTATGGCAGGCTGACGCTCGAAGGCAGCAACGTAACGTTCGACGCGCTCACGTCGGCTCGCCAGGACTTGAGCTTTCATACGCTCGAGCATAAGTGTGTTGAACACCTCGGCATTTCCGAGCTAACGTCGGATATCTTGCGTACGCTCCGCTTGCTCGGCAAGGATGGCTATACCAATGCCGCGGCGATTTTAGCGGATAAGAATGATTTTCCAGGCATCGACTGCGTCCGTTTTGGCGATACCGAGGATGTGATCTTGGATCGCGAGGCGGCGACAAATGTATCCGCAATTGAGCAGGCGGACAGGGCGGTGGCTATGTTTGCACGCTACTACCGTTATGAGCGTATCGAAGGGATGGAGCGCGTCCAAACCGATCGAATTCCTCTTGAGGCATTCCGCGAAGCTGTTGCAAACGCTTTAGTGCATCGGACGTGGGACGTTCGAGCGAACGTTCAAATTGCCCTGTACGATGATCGCGTCGTTGTGACCTCCCCCGGATCGCTGCCCGCCGGTTTGACGACGGAACAATACCTGTATGGGCAGATATCCGTGCTCAGAAACCCCATCGTTGCAGAGGCCTTCTTAAAGCTGGATTACATCGAGAAATTTGGTACGGGAATTGCGCGCATTAGACGTGCCTATCGCGATTCGATCAATCAACCAATTTTTGATGTTCGCGGCGGCATGGTGGCCGTCACATTGCCCGTTACCGATGCCTTTGAAGGGTCCGAGGAAGAGGTCCAGGTTCTCAAGGCCTTGTCGGGCGGGCGAATTATGTCGCGAAGCGAGATTGAAAAACAGACGGGGCTGAGCCGCATGCGGACGTTGGCGGCACTCGAATCTCTGCTTGAACGGAATGCAATCGTAAGGCAGGGAACCGGGCGGGCCACGAAATACGAGCGCTCATAGTCCAAAAGAGCCATGGTACAAGACGGACCCCAAGCCAGCGTTGGCTTGGGGTCCGTTATATCCCGGATGGTAATGGGCCGATTATTGTCAAGTTATAGCAAAGTACAGCGACGTACAGCAAAGTATAGTGAGATATAGCAAGCCGTATAGCGCGCCTTGATTTTCAACCCTTGATTATCAACCGTCCGTATTTCACAGCAACTTATAACAGGCTCGGGGTGCCAATTTGGGGTGCAGTAGTGCTGCGCCACGAAAAGGGCCTATCTACTACGTTTAAGCCGCAGGGGTCAACCATAGTCGGTTTTTTCGAAAATCGACAAGCTGTCTACCTGCGGTTTTGTTTTCACGGTTTTCGGTATGGCCGAGGCTATCCGTGTTAACGTAATAGATGGGCCACTTTTGTGGCAAGGGGGGCCGATCTGCGGGCCAGGGTAGCTAAAAGAGCCCCGTCCCAAAAAGACTGATTGGGAGCTGGGGCGTGTCGATGCGATAGTATTACGTGGTGAAATTCGACAAACCGTGAGCTTCATCCGAGGGCTTTATGGAACAACACCAGCATAATCAGAGCCTGCAAGATCAGGCATACAACGCATTGCGCTCCAAGATCATCTATGCCGAGCTCAAGCCCGGCACGCGCCTTTCGGCGATTGGTCTGGAAAAGGAGACGGGAATCGGGCGCACGCCCATTCGCGAGTCTTTTGTGCGCTTGCGTGAGCAGGAGCTGGTGGAAACGCGTCCCAAAAGCGGCACCTATGTCTCAAAAATCAGCATGGAGCGCGCCGAGAACGCCTGTTTCTTGCGCGAGAAACTCGAGAGAAGCGTGCTCATTAAATGCTGCTCTGCCGTCACGCCCGAGCAAAAGCAGCGGCTCGAGCGGATTCTTGCCGAGTCCGAGTCGCTCGACCATAGCGAAACGCGTCGCTTTTTCGATCTGGACAACCTGTTCCATGAGACGTGTTTTGAGATTGCCGGCCGCCACATGTTGTGGGATTGGATGAAGAGCGTCAACACACATTTTGAGCGATACAACTGGTTGCGTATGGTGTCGCAGGATCTGGATTGGGAGCCGATTCGTCGGCAGCATCGCCGAATTCTCGAGGCCATTAAGAAGGGCGATACCGACGCGGCGAGCTACCTGGCAGAGACGCACCTGCATCTGATGCCCGAGGAACAGGGCCCGGTTATCGCCTTGCATCCCGACTACTTTGAGCTGTCGAAAGACTCGTCAATCTAGCCCATCGCCGCATCTGCTCGAGACACAAAAACGATGCTGCTCACCTACAGCGTTTTGCAACCGAGATTTTTAAAAAATGCCTAAAATGGCTCAGATTGCTGACAATTGGGAAACGGGGTGCGCTATGGCGCAGATGAGGATTAAGGACATTGCCGCCGAGGCGGGCGTGAGCCCGGCCACGGTCTCGCGCTATCTCAATAACCGCCCCGGGCAGATGACCGAGGAGACCCGCGCCCGCATCGCGGCGGTTATCGAGCGCACCGGCTATCGCCCACGTGCCGCCGCACGCAATCTGCGCAGCTCGCGCGCCAACCTCATCGGCGTAATCTTGGCCGACATCGCCAACCCGTTCTCCAGCGCCATGCTCGAAGGGCTTTCCGCCAGCGCCGCCGCGCGCGGCTGCTCGCTCATGACGGCCATTAGCGGCAACGACCCCGCCAAGGAAGCGGAGTCGCTCACCAGACTTATCGATGCCGGCGTGGACGGCCTGGTCGTCAACACCTGCGGAGGCAATGACGAGGCGATCGCCGCGGCAGCGGGACGCCTACCCGTTGTGCTGCTCGACCGCGATGTTGCCGATGGCGGCATCGATCTGGTGACATCTAACAACCGTGAGCTGGTCGCCGGCCTGGTAGACGCCTTGGCTGCTGCGGGCAGCGAGCGTCTGTGCCTGCTTACCGAGGCAAGCGATGACAGCCCCGTGCGTCGTGAGCGCGCTGAGGCGTTTGCCGACGAGCTCTCGCGCCGCGGCCTGGCCGGCGAGGTCGTCACCTTGGCGGACGGTGGTGCCGAGGGTGTCAGTCGCCTGGACGAGACCATCCGCGGCTATGCGGGTAAAAAGCTCGGCCTCATTGCCGTCAACGGCCTGGTCTTCCTGCGCCTGACCGAGGCACTGGCGCAGCTGGGTCCCTCGCTGCCGGCGGGCCTTAAGATCGCAACGTTTGACGATTACCCCTGGAACCACGTGCTCTTTGGCGGTGTGACCACGGCCGCGCAAGACACCCACACCATCGCCGAGCGCGTAATCGAGCGTCTGTCCGAGCGCATCGACGTCGTTACCACTACGGTGGGCGACGCCGCAAAGCTCGCCCCCAAGCGCATCGAGATCCCCGGTCACATCGAACACCGCGCTTCGACCTCGCGCTAGTCTGTGTGATATTATATAGACAATGTCATACAGGAGGTATCCATGGCTGCGTCTGTGCTGAGTGTTCGAGTGGACTCGTCAATTAAAGATTCATTTGCCGAGCTGTGCGAAGAACTCGGCATGACTTCGTCCGTTGCGGTCAATATGTTCATGAGGCAGATGTTGCGCGAGCGCTCGCTGCCGTTTGTGCCTTCACTCGGTAAAAGCTCTGCGAGCGAAAGCGCCGCAGCGGGCATTTTGGATACCGCTCAGATTGAGTCCGCCGTCCGCGAGGCAGCCAGCCCGATTCCCGCCATCAAAACCGTGATCCTATTTGGATCGTATGCCCGTGGCGAGGCGCGTGCAGATAGTGATATCGACTTGCGCCTCGAAGTCGATCGCGAGCAGGGCTTTGGTCTTTTTGCGTTGTCGGCGTTTGGCGAGGCAGTGCGCAAGGAAACCGGAAGGCAGGTGGACCTTGTCTCGAGCGATTATCTTGATGACGATCTTGCCGCGGTAATCGAGCGCGAAGGAGTGATCCTTTATGATCGCGCGTAAGTCAGACGGCCTCCGCGCCCAAGAGGTCTTGGAGGCCATCGCTGAAACGAACGAGCGCATCAAGGCTTTTGATATCACCGAGGACCAGTTTCTGCATGCGAATGACGTGCGGACGAGGGCGTTGGCGGACTCCCTTTTGATGTGCGCGCTTAGGGTGACGGAAGAAGCGGGCAAGTTGTCGGAACGCTCGCAGCGGCTTCATCCCGAAATTGAGTGGCGTGGAATTATCGGCATGAGAAATTACCTCGCGCATGATTACGGCAATGTCGACCGATCGGTTGTTTGGGATGCGGTGACGATGGAGTTTCCGGCGCTGGAACGAGCGTGTAGGCAAATTGTTTCCGAATCCGAGCGATAATCACTTGTCATACCAGCCTGTTCACACACGTTTTTTGAGCGCTTGATACGCTTTAACCCTGCGGAAACATTTTTCTGCGATAGTATCTGCGATATAGACCAGTCGAAACCCGCCCGAAAGAAAGGGGAGCGACATGAACCAGCAGAACATCGATTACGTACTCCGCTCCGTAGAGCAGCGTGATATCCGCTTTGTGCGTCTGTGGTTTGTCGACATTCTCGGCCGCCTCAAAAACTTTGCTATTAGCCCCGAGGACCTCGAGGTCGCATTTGAGGAGGGCATTGGCTTTGACGGCTCGGCCATCGAGGGCTTTGCCACGCCCGAGGAAGCCGATATGCTGGCGTTCCCCGATGCCTCGACCTTCCAGATTCTGCCGTGGCGCCCGAGCCACAACGGCGTCGCCCGCGTGTTCTGCGACGTGTGCACTCCCGATCGCAAGCCGTTTGCCGGCGACCCGCGCGATGCCCTGCGCCGCATGTTCCGCAAGGCCGAGAAGGCTGGCTATCTGCTCAACGTGGGCGCTGAGCTGGAGTATTACTACTTCCCCGACGAGCACACGCCCGAGCCGCTCGACAACGTGGGCTACTTCGATCTTTCGGTGAGCGATGCCGCTCGCGACCTGCGTCGTAACACGGTCCTCACGCTCGAGAAGATGTCCGTGCCCGTGGAGTACACCTTCCACGCCGCCGGTCGCTCACAGCACGGCATGAGCCTGCGCCACGCCGAGGCCCTGAGCATGTCCGACGCCATTACCACGGCCAAGCTCATCATTAAGCAGCAGGCTTACGAGAGCGGCTGCCACGCCTCCTTTATGCCCAAGCCGCTGGCGGGCGAGGACGGCAGCGCCATGTTTTTGCATCAGTCGCTGTTCGACCATGACGGCAACAACGTCTTTTGGGGCGAGGGCGACGAGAAGTACCATCTCTCCGACGTCGCCAAGCACTATATGGCCGGTATCTTGGCGCACGCGCGCGAGATTAGCGCCATCACCAACCCCACGGTCAATTCGTACAAGCGCATCACCACGGGCGGCGACTCCGTGCCGCAGTACGCCACGTGGGGCCTGCGCAACCGCGCAAGCATGATCCGCATCCCGGTCTACAAGCCCGGCAAGCAGCTTTCCACACGCATTGAGCTTCGCAGCCCCGATCCCATGGCTAACCCGTATCTGGTCAACGCCGTCACGCTGGCGGCTGGTCTCGACGGCATCGAGCGCAAGCTGGAGCTCCCGCCCGAGGCCACGGCCGAGACGCTCAAGCTCAACGACCGCCAGATGCTCGAGGCCGGTTATACGCCGCTGCCGCGCTCGCTCAAAGAGGCGCTCGACGTGTTTGAGGACTCGCAGTTTATGAAGGATGCCCTCGGCGAGCACATCCATAGCTTCTTCCTCAAAAAGAAGCGCGACGAGTGGCATAAGTTTGAGTCCACGATCACCGAATGGGAGATCAAGCACTACCTGGCGAACTCCTAATCGCGCTGGCTTGTCCCAGTACGATTGAGCTCATTTCTTTGGAGGCCGATATGTCCGAAAAGAGTGCCCTGTTCATGGCGCGCACGACGCGCTTCCACGAGTTTGCCCGCAGCTTGACGACCACCCTGGGTGTCGAGGTGAGTCTGGCCACCCCCGATTCGCCAACTGCGGCGCACGACTTTGACCTGCTGATCCTCGATTCCGATGGCATCCGCAGCGACCGCATCGATCAGATTGCCAAGTGGCTCGACGATCGCGGCGGTGTTCCCATGCTGGTGATCGTCGACGACGAGGCGCTCGGCACCCTGCGCCTGCCGAATCATGCGCATGCCGACTTTGTATGTCCCACGGCGACGCCCAACGAGCTCAAGGCTCGTGCACAGCGTCTGATGGGCGAGGAGGAGCCCGTCGCCTCCGATGATGTGCTCAACATCGATAACCTTGAGATCAACCTGGCCACCTACCAGGTGACACTCGATAGCGAGCCCATTGACCTGACGCTGATGGAGTACTCGCTGCTGAGTTTTTTGGCGACGCATCCCAACCGCGCCTACAGCCGCGAGGTACTGCTGCACCGCGTGTGGGGCTTTGAGTACTGCGGCGGTACGCGCACCGTCGACGTGCATATCCGACGCATCCGCTCCAAGGTGGGCCCGCAGATCGCGGCGCACATCACCACCGTCCGCGGCGTGGGCTATCTGTTTAAGGACTAGCAAGTAAATAGAGGGCAATGTGAGGGTACCGGAGATTTCTCCAGTACCCTTTTCTCGTTTAGGGCGAAAAGAAGACCTTTCACCGATTAAAAGTGTGTCAGTAAAAACAATATCAAACGTATAACACTATCTAGAGAATATCATTTAGTTACCGTATCTCCCTACTACACGGATGGAGGAAGAAATGCGTTATTCGAGAAAGGTGATTGTCGGATTCATAGTGTTGCTTGCCGCCCTGATGTCTCCAAGGTTGGTTTTTGGAGACGACGACTTGGTCCGTGTCACACCGCAAATAGCTGTGGAGCAAGCGCAGGCTTTCTTTGATGATGTATCGGATGAGCCGGTGACCGCTTGTGACCCAGTAAAAATGGTGAATTCCGATGGGGAATCAATCGGGTATATCGTTCGTGCGAAGCGGGATGACGTTAACTATGGCTACGTCGTATTTGATTCAGAGCGATCTTGGTGGATCAGCGAATACTGCTTGGCTCCGAACGCTCTTTTACCTATCGAGAGTGCAAGCGAAGAAATTGCACTCCTCGCATCCTCGGATAACGTCGTTGCGTTAAAGATTGACGAGCTAACTGTTGGCGTTGCCGACTTAGATAAAAACATTGTTTTAGACGCAAGTGGAAAAAAGTACCAAATAAATTGTCCTCGGGAGGCAATCGCAGCGGATCGCCGGAACATTTCGATGACGTTTTTGTATCTGCCAAGGATTTGTATAAACAGGGATATGTTGTTGATGCGAGCAAAACGGTTTCGGGAATAATAACGCCAACGCAAACAGAAGTTATCAAAGAAACGGGGACTTATGCTTGCGCTGTTTCGGCAATGTTTGCAGTTAGCAGTCACTATGTGACTTTGAACCGCCTTAAATTGTCCGATTTATACTCGGAGCTTTGGAGGCTGTCGGGGACATGGGAAGAAGAAGAAAAGAAATATGATCAAGCGACTGGTCTGTACTTTACTCAAGGCAAGACTTCTCCTGATAAACCCGCTCCGGCCTTAAAGGAGTTTTGTGCAAGACGAGGCAAGGAGCTTGAGACGTCATTCGTTTGGTATCCGTCATGGGATTCCTTTAGGGTGAATACCGACTCGGGGAATCTGAGTATTTTCTCTGGAAGGCTCCGGTCAAATGGCAGCGGGCACGCAATGGCAGTTGTGGGCTACGTGGCAATGCATAACACATACTCGAATGCCAAGAAGTACCTGCTTGTTGTTTGGAATGGATGGACAAACCAGCTACAGTTTCTTCCATATGACGTATCAATTTACACGTCTCACGATGGCACATATTGCAAGGGTTGATTGTACTCGTGAACGGCGACAAGTTCATTCGAAGGGCAATGCTCCTATTGGTGCTTTCCTTTGCTTTGCTCACCGCAGCGAGCTTCTTTCTGTTAAGGGCGACTAATGGGGGAGAAAACGACACGGTTGTTGCAGTCGAGGTGCGCGCTCTATCGGATGTTCATAACGGGCAATTTGAGGCGCTTATGCCAAGTGGTTGCCGTAAGAGAATCGATATGCGCCGTAAGTCAAGTTCCGGATATGTCTCAGGGTTGAAAGCAGGTGATAAATGGATTCTAGTTTTTGTGGAAGATAAGGAACTTGACGGGACTGTTCTGTATCCCCATTCAGCTGAGAAAGTCAAATCAAGTAGACAAGGGGAATGAAGAATGATTGATAGAAAGCAGTTCTTAGGTCTGATGGCGGGGGCTCCTATTTTGATGCGAGCCGGGATGGCAGAAGCCGTGGAGTTGCCGGACGCTCAGAAGCGATTGACGCTCGTGGTCGACACGGTGGTCAGAGATGAAAATGGCAATGAAAAAACGCGAACAAGAAGCAGAGAGACTATTTTCACGCCAGAGAGCAAAACTGTGTCTGCCGACGCTATGGCCGGTGATGTCATAACAATCCAGAGGGAATCAGATGAAACGTTGCCGCTGCTTGCCAAGATTGAGCTCACAGTCGCTTATTATAACGATAAAACAGAAATTGAGATTCGTTCCGGAAAGTACTCGATAGTCCAAATCGATCCGCTTGTGATGTATGCAAACGCTTGGTATGCGCTCATGCAGAAAGATAAATATGTGATGAACTACTTCGCAGAAGGCGAAGCATCATATGAAACGGGGTGGGGGCCAACGCCATACGACGCGGAGAAGGATAAGTGGACGTGCGGATCAGGCATGGGCGCGACGATTACGGACTTCATTAACGATTCAACATATAGCTTTGCTATCGACTGTTATATCGAATAGACATGACGGCATAAAACGAATTGGCCTATAAGCATGTCATTACTTAAGCAAAGCTGAAATCTTGGCATCTAGTGCTCGGGACTGCCCAGCTTGGGGTACAACTCAACGTGAACAATGATGGCCCGCCACATGTTTGGCGGGCCTTTGGTTATTTGACGAAAGGATCGCAGCTATGAGCGAGTACGATTCCCAGCGTCCCCAGGATGCGGGCAACGCCGGCGAGACCCAGCAGCAGCCGCGCGTGCAGGTGGAGTCGACGCCTGCCGATGGCAGTAACATTCCTTACGTGCAGGCCTACGACACGCAGACCGGAAAGCCGCTGGGCAGCCAGCAGGTTGTAAACAAGCACACCGTGGTCAAGACTAAGACCAAAAAGCTGCCGATCTTTATTACGGCGCTCGCCGGCTGTGCATGCGGCGCCCTGCTGGTCATTGCGCTCATTATGAGTGGCACGCTCAACATTGGCAGCGGAAAGAATGCCGTGACGGCGGGTGCTTCGGGTTCATCGACGCAAAAGATTACGATCGACTCCGAGGACACCACGCTGGCCGAGGCCGTCTCTGCCAAGGCGCTGCCCTCCGTGGTTTCCATTACCGCCACTTCGAGCGGCGGCCAGAATGGCTCGCTTTCGCAGTCTGCCGACGAGTCGGACGGCTCGGGCAGCGTCGGTTCGGGCGTTGTGCTCGATACCGAGGGCCACATCCTCACCAACAACCACGTGGTCGATGGCTATGACCAGTACGTGGTGACCATGGACGACGGCACCACCTACGAGGCCGAGTTCGTGGGCAACGATGCTTCGAGCGACCTAGCCGTCATCAAGCTCAAGGATGCTGACGCCTCTAAGCTCACGCCGATCGAGATCGGCGACTCTTCCAAGCTCAACGTGGGCGAGTGGGTCATGGCGATCGGCTCGCCGTTCGGCAACGAGCAGTCTGTCTCCACGGGTATCGTGTCGGCGCTGTATCGCTCCACGGCCATGAGCTCTACCAACGGTAACACCATCTATGCCAACATGATCCAGACCGATGCCGCCATCAACCCGGGCAACTCCGGCGGCGCGCTCGTTAACGACAACGGTGAGCTGGTGGGTATCAACTCGCTCATCGAGAGCTACTCGGGCTCCAGCTCGGGCGTGGGCTTTGCCATTCCCGTTAACTATGCCAAGAACATTGCCGACCAGATCATCGACGGCAAGACGCCGGTTCATCCGTACCTGGGCGCCACGCTTTCGAGCGTCAACGCGCTCAATGCTCGCACTAACAAGCTGAGCACCGATAGCGGCGCGTACGTGGCAAGCGTCGTCGAGGACGGTCCTGCCGCCAAGGCCGGCATCCAAGAGGGCGATGTCATTACCAAGCTGGGCGACGACGAGATTACGAGCGCCGATGGCCTGATCATCGCGCTGCGCAGCCACGAGGTGGGCGAGAAGGTCGAGATCACGCTCATGCGCGGCAAGGAAGAGAAGAAGGTTACCGTCGAGCTGGGCTCCGACGAGGAGCTGCAGAACCAGCAGCAGGACGACAGCGCGACCGACACCGGCAACGGCGGTATTACCGACGAACAGCTGCGCCAGTACCTGGAGGAGCTGCTGGGCCAGCAGGGCCAGGGTCAAGGCTACGGTCAGGGTTACTAGCGAGCCGTTTCGCACATATCGAGGCCAGGGGGGGGCTGTCCCATCAACGTGGGACAGCCCTTTTTTCTTATTGATCCGTTGGGGACGGAGGAAAACGGATCATTTGGAACTGACAGGGGCATGGTTTGATCGCGCGATCCACCCCAGTCTGGCGGCTGCCGATTCGGTGCGGTTCGAGACCGCTATTCGGCCTCATTGCGACCGGTGGTACTCTAGTATCCGTTTGAAATCGAGCGAAGGAGTGCCGCTATGGAGCAATCGAGCCTGTTTGGTGACGGCGTGGACATCGATACCGAAACGCCCGCGAGCACGGATACCGCCGTACCGGCCGATGCCCGTGCCCAGGCGGCAGCGCGTGCGGCCGAGCTGCGCCACGAGCTCGATTACCACGCCTATCGCTACTACATGCTCGATGCGCCCGAGATCACGGACGCCGCCTTTGACAAGATGCTCGTTGAGCTGCAGGAAATTGAGGCCACCTACCCCGACCTGGTGACGCCCGACAGCTATACCCAGCGCGTGGGCGGGTACGTGAGCGAGCAGTTTACGCCGGTCACGCATATGGCG
Source organism: Collinsella sp. AM36-4AA (assembly GCF_003467795.1). Taxonomy (NCBI): domain Bacteria; kingdom Bacillati; phylum Actinomycetota; class Coriobacteriia; order Coriobacteriales; family Coriobacteriaceae; genus Collinsella; species Collinsella sp. AM36-4AA. Next base: position 51,813 of record NZ_QSHS01000010.1, on the reverse strand, counting down.
CGCATGTATTCCATGGACGATGCCATGGATCTGGACGAACTCGACGCGTGGCTCCAGCGCACCGAGGATGCGCTCGGTGCCGGCAGCGTCACCTATACCTGCGAGCTTAAGATCGACGGCCTGGGCGTGGCGCTTACCTACCAAAACGGCACCTTCGTACGCGCAGCCACACGCGGCGATGGCACCACGGGCGAGGACGTGTCGCTCAACGTCCGTACCATCAAGGATGTGCCCATGCACCTGTCCGAGCCGGCGCTCGCCCACATGGGCGCCGACCGCGAGCGCACCATCGAGGTCCGTGGCGAGGTCTATATGCCCAAGGGCAGCTTTGTGCGCCTGAACGACGAGGCCGATGCCGAGGGGCGCGACCCCTTCGCCAACCCGCGCAACGCTGCCGCCGGCAGCCTGCGCCAAAAGGACCCCAAGGTCACGGCGCGCCGCGATCTCGCTACCTTTATCTATGCCATCGCCGATACCGATCCGCTGCACGTCCACAGCCAGCGCGAGTTCCTCGATTGGCTGCGTAGCGCCGGCTTTAGCGTCAACCCTAACGTGGCTCGCTGTGCCACACCCGCCGAGGTCCACGAGTTCTGTGCCCAGGCGCTCGAACACCGCGGTGACCTGGACTACGACATCGACGGCGTGGTCGTAAAGGTCGACAGCTTCCAGCAGCAGCTCGACCTGGGCTTTACCGCCCGCGCACCGCGCTGGGCCATCGCCTTTAAGTTCCCGCCCGAGGAAAAGCAGACCGTCCTGCGCGAGATTCGCATCCAGGTGGGCCGCACCGGTGTGCTCACACCGGTCGCCGAGTTCGACCCGGTGACGGTTGCCGGCTCCACCATCGCGCGCGCCACGCTGCACAACATCGACGAGATCCGTCGCAAAAACGTGCGCGAGGGCGACACTATCATCGTGCACAAGGCGGGCGACGTGATTCCCGAGGTCGTAGGTCCGGTGCTCGATAAACGCCCGGCCGATTCGGTCGACTGGCACATGCCCGAGGTCTGCCCCGTGTGCGGTAGCCCCGTGGTCCACGAGGATGGCGAGGTTGCCTACCGCTGCGTGTCCATCGACTGTCCCGCACAGCTCAAGGAGCGCCTGCTTCACTGGGTAAGCCGCGGCTGCATGGACGTCGACGGCCTGGGCGACGAGATCGTCGACAAGATGATCGCTGCCGGCCTGATCCACGATGTCGCGGACTTCTACCAGCTCACGGTCGACGACATCGCAGGCCTGGACACAGGGCGCGTGTACGCTAGCTCCAACAGCAAAAAGGGCGTCAAGAAGGGCGACCCCATCCCGGTGGGCCTCAAGACGGCCGAGAAAATCATCGCCGAGCTCAACAAGTCCAAGAGCCAGCCGCTCGGTCGCGTGCTGTTTGCCCTGGGCATCCGCCACGTGGGCAAGAGCGTGGGCGAGGTCATCGCCGAGCGATTCCTGTCGATTGATAAGCTCATCTTGGCGAGTGAAGAGGACATCGCCGAGTGCGAGGGCATCGGTCCCAAGATTGCGGCGAGCGTCAAGCAGTTCCTGGCCGTGCCCGAAAACCTTGCCGTGCTGGAGCGTTTGCGCCAGGCGGGTCTGTCGCTCGAGGTCGACTTGGGCGCCGCGCATGCACAAGCCGCAGCCGACGCGGGCGTGGCGGGCGAGCTCGCCGATGCACAACCGCTCGCGGGTCTGACCTTCGTGCTCACCGGCACGCTCGTCAACCGCACCCGCGACGAGGCAGGCGCGGCGCTCAAGGTGCTCGGCGCCAAGGTCTCGGGCAGCGTGTCCAAGAAGACGAGCTATCTGGTTGCCGGCCCCAAAGCGGGCTCCAAGCTCACCAAAGCCGAGCAGCTGGGCGTACCCGTGCTGGACGAGGACGCCCTCGAGCAGATCCTGGCGACTGGTCAGGTGCCGGAGGCTTAAGGCGTCGATAACCAAATTGAAGAACCGCCCGGAAGCACGATGCCTTCCGGGCGGTTCTTACTTTGCTGGGGCAACCGGCACCGTGATCTGCGTCACGTAGGTTGCCGGGTCGTCGCTGATGATGTCATCGATCAGGGCAATCTCGCGTTGCCCCGCTACGCCACCAACTTGTCAAAAGCCCCGCGGCGGTTGAGTACGGTAAATGCAATCACGCAAATGACCGCCGACAGAATGGACCCGCACGGCGAAGCGATGCCCATGGGAAACAACGTATCGGAATAGGCGTTCGACAGCAGCCACGCGCCCGGCACGCGAATGAGCGCCACCGCCAGCACGTTGTGCGCAAAGCCGATGTAGCTCTTGCCGTATGCAGCGAAAAAGCCGCTAAAGCAAATGTGGATGCCGGCAAAAATCGCGTCGAAAATGTAGCTGCGCATATAGCCGGTGCCGGCGGCGACTACTGCAGCGTCCTTGGCAAAAAAGCCGATAAACGCCGGCGCCACCAGCCACATCAGCACCGTGATCAGGCAGCCGTACACTACCGAGATCGTCATGGCGTCCTTGAGCACCTGACGCGCGCGGTCGCCCTTGCCCGCGCCGGCGTTTTGCGCCGTGAGTGCGCTGACGGTGGCGCCCATGGAACTCGGCACAATGAATAAAAAGCTGATCATCTTCTCGACCAGGCCCACGGCGGCGGCGTCGACGAGCCCTCGGTGGTTGGCGATGACGGTGATAAACATAAACGCCACCTGGATGCAGCCGTCCTGTACGGCCACGGGCACGCCGATCTTAAGAATGCTGCCGAGCACCTCGGGCTGGGGACGCAGGTCGCTGCGCTTAACGTGAATGTTCGTGCGGCGGCTCTTGAGCCACACGAGCGCAAGGGCAACGCTTGCCGTCTGGGCGGTTACCGTGCCGAGTGCCGCGCCTACGGGACCGAGTCCCATGTGGCCGATAAACAGAAAATCGAGTGCGATGTTGATGATGCATGCCACGCCGATCACGTACATGGGCGAGCGCGAATCGCCCAGGCCGCGAAAGATGGCCGAGAGGATGTTGTATGCGGCGATAAACGGAATGCCGACAAAGCAGATGCGCAGGTAGGCGGCAGTGCCTTCGACCGCTTCGACTGGCGTGCCAATGAGTGCCACGATCTGCGGGCACAGTGCGAGCAGGACAGCGGCCAGCACCACCGAGACGCCCATAAAGAGCGTGATGGTGTTGCCGATGGCAGCCTCGGCGCGGTCAAAGCGGCGCGAACCCACGGCGTGGCCGACGATGACCGTCGTTCCCATGGCCAGGCCCACAAGCGCCACGGTAATGATATAGAGCGTCTGCGCGCCATTGCCCACGGCGGTGATGCCGGCAGCGCCGCTAAACTGCCCCATCATGTACAGATCGGCCATGCCGTAGAGCATCTGCAAAAAGTACGAGAGCATATAGGGCAGGGCAAAGACCGCGATGGTCTTGAGGACATTGCCGCGTGTGAGGTCGTGTTCCATGGGCGGGGCTTTCTGGCTGGGTTTGTTTACGTACCAGTGTAGTGAAAACCCTACAACGATTGTAGAGTCAAGGTTTGTGCTGGCATCGGGGTGAAAAAGTCACGCTCCGAGCACAATGCTTTGACCTCTTCGTGCCCCTCACCTCGCCTCAAACCATCACAACATTCGACGTTTTTTGCCAAAAACGGGAAAAGCATCGAATGTTGTGATGGTTTTTCTACCACTCGACCGGGTGGAATCGCTTTCTTGCGCACGAAGGTGTGCGGACCCGTGGGCAGGGGAATAAGGTTGGTTATCCGACTCCATTGGAGGGCTCATGGACCTGCCGATCGTCCTGTCCCATAAGACTGCCTGGCTGTACCACAACGTGGCGCGCCCGTCCGAGCCGCTCTCGCGAGCAAGCAGTCTATACGATGAGGACTCGCTTGCTAACGAGGCGGAGCCGACCGCGAGCCTGCCCAAATTGGGACTCGATGCCAAGGGGCTGAGGGCTTCGACGGCAGTTGGGATCGCTACTGACTATCTGGTTTCGCTTGGTATTCCACGAGAAGAGCTCAATCATATCGATACGCTCGTCAACTTCGATTTTGAGCGCTCGACGCCGGCTGGATTTAGGTGCCATGTGTTTGGGGCGCCGGTACCTCCAGGGCATCTTATCGAGGTGGCAGAGGGCCTTCTGGTGGTTGATGAGGTCATGTGCTTTGTCCAGGCGGGTTCGTGGATGAGCGAGCCCGAGCAGTTGGAATATGGCTACGAAATCTGTGCCCGATACCATCTGAATCATCTGTCGACAGGCGATTATATCGAGATGGGGCAGAGGTATACCGTTGCCGACTTGATTGCCTATTGCAATGAGAACCGATCTCGTCAGGGGGCCATACGCGCGGCCGCCGTGCTCAAGCGCGTGCACGATGGCGCGCGATCGCCCATGGAGACGGCTACCACAATCATGGTCGTAGCAAAACGTTCCCAGGGCGGGCTAGGATACGTCAAGGTTGAGCTCAACCATCGGGTCGATGTTCCCAACGAGTTCAAGTATCTCGCAAAGGCCGGGTTTTTCGAGATCGACGTATATGCGCCTGCGAGCGGTACGGGGATTGAATACAACGGTTCGGACCATCTTGATAAACAGCGCAGCGCGTCGGATGCGGAGCGCATGACCGTGCTGAGCGCGCTGGGCTTTAGGATGATCGTTCTCACCGGGACTCAGTTTGCCCATCAGCTGCAATTGCACCGGGCGATGAACGCCATCGCACTCGCGATAGGCCTTAAGTGCGACCGAAGCGAAGCGTTCCAAAAGCGGCAGAACGACCTGCGAGAATTCGTGATTCGGCACTGGGACAGCGGTCTTTAGGGGCGCTTTGGTCCTTCTGCGGGGCGCTGCGGGTAGGCGTACCATCACAACATTCGACGTTTTTTGCCAAAATCGGGAAAAGCATCGAATGTTGTGATGGTTTGCGTGCTGAGGATGGGCTTGGGAAGCCGGTCTTGCTCGAAGCGACCTGTCCTGTCGTACGGGTGTCGGCAGGATTCTCCCGTGGGGTATTATGTTTTCCGAAGAATAAAACGCCGCGTGAGGGGAGGGCTGCGTGGACGGGCACGTGCAACATGACGGCTTTGGCCGCGATATCAACTACCTGCGCATTGCCGTTACCGACAAGTGCAATTTCCGTTGCATTTACTGCATGCCGGCCGATGGCGTGGCACCCCGCGCACACGATGAGCTTCTCAGCGCCGAGGAGATTGCCCGCTTTGTGCGCTTGGTGGCGGGGGAGGGCATTCGCCGCGTGCGCCTGACGGGCGGCGAGCCGCTGGTCAGCCGCCGTATCATCCCGCTTATTCGCGACATCCGCGCGATCCCGCAGATCGAGGACATCTCGCTTACCACCAACGGCGCCTTGCTGCCCAAGCTGGCGCCGCAGCTCAAAGACGCGGGGCTTAACCGCGTCAACATCTCGCTCGACACGCTCGACCCTACGCTTTTTGGAAAGATCACGCGCCTGGGTCGACTCGAGCAGACCGTGGCTGGCATCGACGCGGCGCTGGCTTGGGGCTTTGAGCCCGTTAAGGTCAACTGCGTTGTGGTGCGCCGACTCAACCAGGATGTGGCGGCTCTCGCGCGTCTGACTATCGACCGTCCCATTCACCTGCGCTTTATCGAATACATGCCTATTGGCGACGAGCACACGAGCTCGCATTGCGCTGTGGACCCGCATGCGCCCGCGCTCAATCCGGCGCTGTGGGATGCGAGCGATACCGTGCCGAGCGACGAGCTGCGGGCGCGCATCAATGCCGGGGCCGCCGCGGTGGGTCTGGGCGAGCTCGAGCCGCTCGACATCAACGACGCTCCTGCCGGTGCGGGCCCTGCGCGCTATTGGCACTTTCCGGGCGCGGTGGGAACGGTCGGCTTTATTAGCGCCATGTCTAAACATTTTTGTGCGAATTGCAACCGTCTGCGCCTGACGGCCGATGGCAACGTGCGTCCGTGCCTGTTCAGCGATGCCGAGTATTCGGTGCGCGACGCCCTGCGCCGTGGTGATGATATGCAGGTACTTTCGATTTGGCGCGATGCCGTCGCCCACAAACCGCAGGAACACGCGATAATTGAGGGCACGCAACGATTTATGTCCCAAATCGGAGGATGATCATATGGCCAAGAGCAGGTACGCCGATGCCACCAAGGCCGCTCGCAGGGCCGCGATGTCTGCCCGCAAAGTCACGGCTGCGGCTGGCGATGCTGTCACTGCCGCACAGCCGACTTCCAGCGCTGCAGCCGAGCCCACCCGTGATGCCCGTCGCGACGAGCTGACGCACGTGGACGCCAAGGGCGAGGTACGCATGGTCGACGTGTCCGACAAGGCCGAGACCCATCGTATCGCCATCGCCGAGGGCACCATCCTCATGCATCCCGAGACGCAAGCCATGGTGCTGCAGGACCGCGCCAAAAAGGGCGACGTGCTTGCCTGCGCGCGCGTGGCGGGCATCATGGCCATCAAGCGCACGAGCGACATCATCCCCATGTGCCATCCGTTGCTCATTACCAAGAGTAAGTGCGACATTGCGCCCATCGCGCCGGCGGGGACGCCCGTCGAGGACGTGCCCGAGGGCTGGGCGCCGTCGCGCGCGGACGGGCAGGTCGGCTTTCATGTGCTGGTCACAGCCGGCGTGACGGGCAAGACCGGTATTGAGATGGAGGCCCTGACCGGCGCGAGCGCCGCGTGCCTGACCATCTATGACATGTGCAAGGCCGTCGATCGCGGCATGGAGATTGTCGACGTGCGCCTGTTGCACAAGGAAGGTGGCCGCTCGGGCGTGTGGGATCGTTCAGAGCGTCAGGCCGCTGCTGCTGAGGCCGTGGCCGCTGACGGTGCCGCGATCGCGAGCGCACCCGTCGCCGTCGCGCCTGCGGCCCTGACCCCGGCCGTCCCCGCGATCGCGTTTATCGGCTACCAAAACTCGGGCAAGACCACGCTCGTCGAGAAGGTCATTGCCGAGCTCACCCGCCGCGGCCTGCGCGTGGGTTCGCTCAAGCATCACGGGCACCACGGCTTTGATATCGACGTGCCCGCTAAGGACACCTGGCGCCATCACCAGGCCGGATCCAAGCACGTGGGCCTCATCTGCGCCACGCGCTGGGCGGAGTACGCCGACACGCGCGAGGAGGACGAGATGCCCGCGCGCGAGCTGCTGTCACGCTACAACGATGTCGACGTGGTGATCATCGAGGGCTACAAGACCGAGGGCTTCGACAACATCGTCGTCGCGCGCTCCGGTGTCGACCGTCTGCGCGGCAAGAGCTCGCTCGACCTGGTCGACGGTCACACGCTAGCCCTTGCCTGCAACGAAGCCCTGGCACGTCAGGCCTTCGACGCCGGCTTTGCGACCCGAGCCATCAACATCAACGACGCCCGAGCCATCTGCGATCTTATCCAAGACCACCTTTAAGGCTTGACGCTGCGCCGGCCCCAAGCACTCCATCTCGCCCCTCAAGCCGTCGCTCGCGTACCAAAGTACGCGTCGCTCCTCTTTCGGGGCGACCTGGGGCACTTGGAACCGGCTCGCTGCGCTGCCATAACATGCCAAAAAGGGACAGGTTTATTTTGGCAGGTTTTATCTGGGCAAACGTCATTTCCACCACAAAGGGGCCAGGCACCTTTGTGGTGGTTTTTGCTTTGGTAGATGTGTGGGACATGCCTTACAATCTACCAAGTAGTTCATGACGGGCGAAAAACGGAGAAAAGGGGCTTGATGTGTCCTTAACGTTTCATGCGGATAGATTGATTTGACAGACGGTGGCGAATGCCCACCGCCCGTATTCGTATGAAACAAGGAGTCTCCATGCTCGCATCTCTTTTCTCAAAGCCTCAATCGTCGCTGTCCGTGCAGGCCAAGCGCCTGGTGGCAATGCGCTTCCTCATCTACACCGGTTTTCAGACCAGCTACTTTATCGGCGTCATCGGAACGCTCACCTATGCAGACGATGCCTCAGTCGTGGCGACATCGCTGGCCGTCCTGTTTATGAATGTATTTGTGATCCTGGGGTCCTTTGCGGGCGGCGCGGCGTTCGACGCCTGGGGTCCGCGCCGCCATTTCTTGCTGAGCATCATCGGCGCTCTTGCAACTGGCGCGGCAATCATCGCCTTTGGTAGCGCGACCGGCGTCGTCCTGCTCGGCGCGGTGTTTCTGGGCTTTACGATGGGATTCGCCCAGCCCATCGCCACGTCCTATCCGGCCTACCTCACCGACGATCCTGTCGAGCTCAAAGACATCAACTCCGCCATCGCCATGTTTTCAAACGTGAGTATCATCGTTGGCCCCACGCTGGGCGGCTTTGTCGCGGCGGCTGCGTCGTCGCGCGCGGTGTTCGTGCTTATGATGCTCTTTACCGTGCTGGCGTTCGTCGTCGGTTGGGGCTTTAGGCCGCAGACCAGCCATATCGTCGGGCATGCGGATACCGATTCGACAGAGGAAGGGGAGCGTGCGGGACGAAGCTCCAACCCTAGCACGCCCGCCCGCGCCACCTTCGCAGCCAGCATCAAGACGGTCTTCACCAACAGCGTCCTCGCGCTACTTTTCTGCATCATTTTTCTTTCGAACTTTGGCTACGGTGCCTTCGATCCGCTCGAGTCGTTTTTCTATCGCGATGTTCTGCACGTTGGCGTTGAGTGGATGGGCTGGCTCTCGTCTGCCTGCGGTGTCGGCGCGGTGCTGGGTGCCGTGCTCGCGCTCCGCTTGCCGCCGCACCTGGTCAACCTTAAAACGCTGCTCGTGGCGCTTATGTCCGTGGGCCTGGGAAGTCTGCTCTATGTGGGGACACCGTACGTGGGCGTGGCCCTTGTCGGCCAGATCGCCCTGGGTATAGCTTGGGGTGTCGTCAACCCGCTCCACAACACCATTGTGCAGACGACGGCTCCGCTCGAGCAGCTTGGTCGCGTCAATTCGGTCATGGGCTTTGGCAATATGTTCGCTGGTGTGGCCCCTCTGGCGATTGCCCCGTGGCTGGCGGCAACATTTGGCGTACAACGGACACTCGTGGGGGCAGGCATGGTCGTGACGGCGGTTCCCGCGGCACTGCTGCTGTTTGGACGCAATCACTTGGAACGTGCCGTAAAGCAGTAAGAAACCATCACAACATTCGGTAAAAATCGCGATTCTGCCGAAAAACGTCGAATGTTGTGATGGTTTGGCCCGTAGACGCCGCGATCACCACAAAGGGGCCAGGCGCCTTTGTGGTGGTTTTTGCTTTGACAGGCCGCGCCTGCGCCTTGGTATACCATGTACACCATTTCTGACCTCATCCAGCACCGCCGCACAACTCAGAAAGGCTCCCATGGACACCACCTTCAGCCACATCAAAGCCGTGTTCTGCGATATCGACGGTACGCTGCTCACGAGCCAGCACACGGTGTCCCCGCGCACCGTGGCGGCGATCCGCGCCCTGCGCGAGCGCGGCGTGCTCTTTGGCCTGTGCACCGGGCGCGACGCCCACGCGACCGAGGCCATGTACGAGCTCTGGGGCATCGAAGGCCTGGTGGACGTGCTGGTGGGCTGCGGTGGCGCCGAGGTCATCGACCGCGCGCACGACATCAACGAGCTGAGCTATCCGCTGCCGGGCGAGACCATCGCGCGCATCTGCAAGCACATGGCGGACCTTCCGGCAACACCCGTCTGCCCCCGAGACGGCGTGTTCTACGTGCCCGAGAGCAACGCGTGCGTCGAGCACCTGTCGCGCGTCGACGGCGTGCCCTACCAGGTGGTCGATTTTGCCGAGTTCTTGCGCGAGCCGCAGCCCAAGGTGATGTTTACCATGGCGCCCGAGGTGATGCCGCGGGTGATTGAACGGGCGTCGACGTTTGCAGATAACACTGTTAAGGCGGCGGCCCTGCAGACCACGCAGCGGCTCTACGAGTTCATGGATCCGCGCGTGTCCAAGACGCGCGGCCTTGGGCGCGTGGCGGAGCTCAACGATATGGAGCTCCAGGACATCTGCGTGTTTGGCGATGCGGACAACGACACCTGCATGGTGGCCGACGCCGGCGTGGGCGTGGCTATGGCAAACGGCAGCGACGCCACCCGTACCGCCGCGGACTTTGTAACCGCGAGCAACGACGAGGACGGCATCGCGATCTTTATCGAGGAACATCTGCTGTAGCGCCGGGGGGGCAGCCACAAAGAGGGCAGAGCGCCTTTGTGGTGGTTTTCCAAGCGTCCCAACAGTCGATTGTTGGGACGCTTTTTTGTAGCGAGGAGATTTGCGGCCGGTAACATGCGATGCCATTCAAGTGTCGATGTATGAACATATCGGCACACGCTAGTTGTGCAGTAATTGACCAATTAGCTCATAACTAATATTTCCAGGTAGATATACTGCCATTCACGGCGCAATTTTGACCGTTCACAGATTGAGCGGGTTAAAACAAAGTGTTGTACAAACAATGATAAAGTGTCATTTATCTAGATTTGCTAACGAGTTTACCAGCGTCTTTCCGAAATTTAACCCTCGAAAAACAATGCATAGTTTGAATAATTGTCAAGAAGTTAAGGCAACGTAAAGCAAAACTGACATTGTTAGGCTTGCGTTGTTTAAACAAAGAGTAATAATATGCATATCGAGCGCGAGCAATTATAGGTTGCGCGCCCAAGTTTGATGGTGAAAGAGCAAGATCGCGGTCTCTTGGGGAGGAGACATCGATGAAAGCGAATTCGGATAAATCTAAGCAGAGTAATAAAGCGACGCGCCGTGTGCTGGCAGGCGTTTTGTGCGGAGCCTCCGTTTTGAGCCTGGTACTGTCGCTCGTCATGCCTCCGATCTCGCAGGCCATTGCCAACGATGCCCAGACGGTTTCTACCGAGGAAACTGTGATGGGGGGGGGTTCCTCAAGTGAGTCTACTGATGTAGGCAACACCAACAACGGGGATACCGAAAACCAGAATAGTGACGATGCTGCGGGCGACGACGAAATCCAGCAGGAGGAGCAGCCCAAGGACGAGTCGCAGGCAGAAGAAAATGAAGCGATCGACGATGGCGCTGGTTCGTCAGCCGAGGAGGCTGTGGCGAGCGAAGAGACAGCCACGGACATCAAGAATGCCGGTGACTTGCAGGGAAAGCTTCTAGGCGTTGAGGAAAATCAAACCGCCAGCTTTACGCTTGCGGCTGATATTGACTTTCCTGGTGAAATCACACTTAACAAAGGCGGCAGCAATATCACCCTTGACCTAAGTGGTCATAAGATTAAGCACTCGAGCGCCGACAAGCCGTTATTCAATGTTGCCGGTGGTGCGTCACTTACAATTAGGGATTCTGCACAGGTGGGTGAGACGGTCAGCGAGGGCCAGCAGCTAGCTGATCAGGGGCAGAGCCTGAATGCCGATAATTATGACAAGAATGCCGCCAATTATGGCAAGAATGCCGAACTGACTTACGATAACGATAACATTCCATCTAATCTTACCTACTACGTGACCGAATCGTCCCCGAGCGGAACAGGCACAACCGAGACACTTGTCAAACATGACGTTGAGATTAAAGGCGCCATCGTGGCGTGCGGCGGCAACGCAAATCTAAAGCTCATCAATCTATATAACAACAACGGCAAGGGCGGCACGTTTAACCTTGTGAGCGGCGTGATCACGCAAAAACAAGGCGGCAGCGTTAGCAGCTTGGTCTATGCCGAGAACGGCTCTACCGTCAACATGCGCGGCGGCTATGTGTGTGGAGCTTCTGGCTCGGGTGCGGGCGGCGGAATTGAAATACACGGTAATTCGACCCTCGAGGTTTCCGGTGGCGTAATTGCCGGCAACAGTGCTCCTAGTGGCGGTGGTGTGTATGCTAAAGACTCCACGGTCAACATAACTAATGGCGTAATCTCCGGCAACAGCACGCTTGCTACTGGTGTTGGTTTCGGCGGCGGCATCATGGCCGAAGGCGGCAGCGTTACTGTTTCTGGTGGCTACATTACTAACAATAAATATGCCAATTACTGTGGTAACGATGGTAATGGCGATCATGGCGGTGCTGGACTTGCCGCTAAAAACGGTACTCATGTCACCATTTCGGGCGGCCAGATCACGGGCAACTATTCTGAGGAAGCCGGCGGCGGCGTCTATGTGACCGACATCGAACACCAAGGGGCGAGCTCGCGCAAGACAATGGCATGGCTCAACATTACGGGGGGAACTATTGCCTCTAACGTGAGTTTTCGCTCTGAGGGTGCCGGCATTCGCGTGGGCCAGATGGTTGACGCGATGATAAAAGGAACGTCAAATTCAAATCCAGTCTATATCACTAATAACCACTGCATGTCTCGCTTTGACTGGGGTGGAGGCGGCATCTTCGTCCAGGGCGATTCTAAGGTCGCGTCTAATGCTGGTAGGCTATTTGTCTATAACTCCTATATAAGCAGCAATGAGGCCGGTGGCTACGGTGGCGGCGTTGCGGTTTGCCCGACGGGTAAGACTTTGGTGACAGGCACCGACGGCACGGCGATTTTCGGTAATACTTCTGCCGGAAATGAGCAAAACGCGAACGACTACGAATCCGTGAGTAATACAGGCAATAACGGCACCCCCCATCTTTCCGGCGGTGGTCACGGTAAGGACCAGGACTCCGACGCCTACAATGCCGAAGTGTTTCGCGAAAACGGCCACGCGGACTTCTTCCTTGCGGCGGAGGGTCATACGACTCCGATCGCGGCGGTGATTGGCAAAATGCTTGGCGGCGGCGATGCTAAGTATCGGGGAAGCTTAGAGCTTCAGAAAGCCATTACTGTCCCCGCTAACGGTGGCGTGCAGGTATATAACAGCATCGGCCTGAGTTCGAATGTTAAGGCTCAAGACCCCGAGGCGATCAATGCGCGAAAGGCTGCGCTAGAGGCGGGCGCGACGTTTATCACGGGCAATTATTCCTGGAACCATGGCGGCGGCATCATGTCGAACGGCGACCTGTACATGGGCGCGCCTGAGGACACGTATGTCTATCCGAGCCTCAAGCTCAAGGCGACCAAGAAGCTGGAAGGCCGCAAGCTCAATGATGGGGAGTTCTCCTTTACGGTGTATCGCAAGGATTCAGACGACCCTTTGGCTGGCACGACAGCTGGCACGACATTCAATCGCGACGTTTGCACCGAGGTTGGAACAGCAGCAAATGATGCAGAAGGCAGCATTACGTTTGACCTTGGTGAACAATTCGCATCGAGTGGCGCGGGTAACGAAATCACATACTACTTGGTCGAAGATCCCGGTGGTGATTCTGGCATCACGTACGACTCCAGCGTGTATAAGATTGTGGTGACGGCCGAAGATACCAAGACCTTGCTCATGTCTGTTCCGAGTAAAGAAAACTCAAGCCAACTGAAGGATCTTTACATCCATAACTACACGATTAAAAACGTCGGTGTAACCAAGTACGAATTCCGCGAGTCGTCTGGGAAGTGGGAGAACGTAAAAGCGAGGAGCAAGGTGCAGAAGAGTGGAGACTATTATCCAATTATCTGTGAGGGTGACTCCACGACTTTCACTAACAAGTTCACTCCGTACGACTCGAAGGGCTCCTGGACGCCTATGGCGACTAAGGTCGTTGAGGGTGGCGAGATGAAGGAGTTCACGCTCCAGCTTGCGACCGACACAGATTTTACGGATATCGTTAGCAGCAAGTCCACCACTGCCGACGGCGACAAGTCCCAGACCCTGAGCTTCGACAAGATTGATTACAAACTCGATCAACTCGACCAGCTCGCGTCTGGCCCCACTGGCCGTGGTGCTTCCAAGACCTTCACGTACTACGTGCGCGAGAAAGACGACGGTTCGCTGTTCTCGCACTATACGTACGACAAGTCGGTCTATCAGATTACGGTTAACGCGACTGACGACTCTAACCACCATATCGACGTCACTGCGACCTACAAGCAGATTCAGGATCGTGATGGCAATGAAGTGACCACTGACACGCCCCACGACCTCACCGGCAAGTCCACTCCCACCTTCACCAACACCTACTCCACCTCTTTGCCCCTTTCTGGTATGTCGGGCGTCACTCTGACGTACCTTGCCGGCGCGGCGGTGCTTTGCGCTGCTGCGGCCTGGATGCACATTCGTCGCAAGGCGAATGCGAAGGGAGGTGAGCGTCGTGAATAAGAAAGTTTGCTCCTTCCCGATCTTGTTTGCGCTGCTTGCCCTCCTGATCGGCATCTGCGCGGTTGTGTTCCCCGCATCCGCGCAGGCCGCGCCGACCTCGACCGGTTCCATCACGGTGAGCGGCGCCGTGGCGAGCAACTACGACGCCTACCAGATCTTTAGCGCCAACGTCGTCGACGGCGACGGCGACGCCAAGACCTTTACCGACCTCGCTTGGGCAAGCGACGCCGCGCGCGACGCTGTCCTGCCTGTGCTGCACAGCGCCGGCATGCCCGATTCCCAGACCACCGCGCAGGAAGCTGCCGAGTGGCTCAACACCGATTCCCACCTTACGAGCGCGCTGAGCGCACAGCTCGCTCGTTCCCTCCAGAGCTCTGGCGCCGTGCCCGTGGCCCTTAACGCGGGCACGGCGGCCGAGCTGCCCTGCGGCTACTGGCTCATCGTCGCCAGAGACGACGCCATCGCCCAGGGCGAGGCCGGCACCGCGCCGATCATGGCGCTGGTGGGCGGCAACGCCGTCACCGTCAAGCCCAAGGCCGCGACGCCCAAGGTCGCCAAGCACGTGCTGGAGGACAACACCGCCGCATGGCAGAAGGCCGCCGACGCCACGGTCGCCGACGACCTGTACTGGCGCCTCTCGGCCACGGTTCCCGCGGGCCTTTCCGCCTATGACACCTACGCGGTGCAGTTCGTCGACACCATGAGCGCGGGGCTCGACCCCTCCAAGGTGGCCGCGAGCATGCGTGTGTACGTGGCGGCGGGCGCGGATGGCACCTTCGACGCCGTCTCGAACGGTAAGGACGGGCGCGCCGGCACCGAGCCCGCGCAGGGCTGGACCGACATCACGGCCCAGTGCGCCACCAAGGTGGCGGCGGACGGGACCTTCACCGTGCGCACCGGCGACCTGATCGCCGCGCTCGGCGGGGCCGACGCCTTCGCCGCGGGCGCCCGCGTGGTCGCCGTGTACAACGCGCCGCTCAACAGCGCGTGCAACCGCGGCATCGCGAAGGGCAACCCCAACGAGGTCTATCTGCGCTACCCGCGCTCTCCCTTTGCCGACCAGTCCGGCGATGCCGGCTTCACCCGCACGCCGAGCGACGATGCGTGCGCCTACACTTGGGATCTCGCGCTCACCAAGCGCGGCAGCGACGGCGACAAGCCGCTTGCCGGGGCGGTCCTGAGCATCGCCGACGACCGCGGCCGCACGCTGGCGGCCGACGGCACGTGGGATGCGGAGGGCAAGGCCACCGTCACCACGGGCGAGGACGGCCGTGTGACCGTCTCGGGCGTGGACTCGGGCAAGCTGGAGGTCCGCGAGCTCAAGGCGCCCAAGGGCTACACCGCCTTTGAGGGCACGCGCTCCGTGACGGTCAAGGCTGAGGGCCTGGACGTCGACCAGGTGGCGGCCGCCAAGCCTAAGGTGACCGTATCGGCCGAAAGCCCTCTGCGAGTTGATGCCGCCGATGCCGGGAAGGGTTTAGTCGAGTTGTCGGTGCTTAACACCCCAAGTAACGAAGTGAGTCGAGGCTTTATGCCCTCGACGGGAGATAGAACGTTGGTGTTGGTAACGGCTTTGGCCGTCATCGGAGTAGTGGCTATTGTCGTCGCGCTCGTCATCAAGCGGGGAGGAGGTCGCCATGATAAATAATTGTCCCCCCCCTGCTCAATGGCGTACTGCCTCCGTAGCGATTAGAGCGCAGGGAAATGAGCCTGCTGACTTTTGGTGATGACGAGAATTAAAGCAACCTCCAAGAAAGAGGTCCCAACATGAAAACAACCAAGAATATCGCACGCCTGGCAGTAACCGCCGGCCTCACCGCAGCCCTGAGCTTCGGCGGCGTTATGGCGACAGTCACGATGGCGTTTGCTGCGGAGGGTGCTGCCCCCAGCTATTCGCTCACGATTAACAAGTCCGTGGACAATGACTCCACTTCGTTCAAGGCGTATCAGATTTTTAAGGCTGACGTTATTGACGGAAAGTCCGGTAAGGTTGCGTCCAACATTGAGTGGCCGAGTGATGACGCAGAGACTGCGGTCCTGAAGGTGCTTGTTGATAATAATGTCCCAGGGATTACCTTAGACTCGACCGCTTCTGACGTTGCCGACTACCTTTCCAAGATCACTGATACCACTGATACCACGAGTCTGCCGCAGAGCAGCATCCTTAACAAGATTGCCTTGGCTGTAGAGAAGAGTGTTACCGCTACGGGCGATTCCTTTGCCGCCGGTCGCGCTTTCACCACTACGAGCGCTGGCTACTACCTGTTCATGACCGATACCGACTCGCTCAGTGCGAATGAGAAGCAGACCGGTACCTCGCCGATCTTTGCAGTCGTGGGCGGCAACGCAGTGGTCGTTACCGAGAAGACGAGCATCCCGACCGTGACGAAGCAGGTCAAGGACGATGGTGCGGACAACGACTGGAAGTACAAGGCGGACTCCCAGATGGGTCAGACCGTTCAGTACAAGCTGACCGGCACGGTTGCAAGCAATGTCGACACGTTCAACACCTACTATTATGAGTTCCACGATGAGCTGTCTGCCGGTTTGACTGTTGATAAGTCCACTGTCAAGGCCGTGATTGGTGAGACTCAGATCACGCCTACTTCTGTGACCATGTCTGATCCCGATTCAAATGGCAGAACGGTCTTGAGCGTAAAGTTTGACGATCTTAAGGCTGCCGCCACGGCGGCCGGCGTCACTGTCGGCGAGCATACAAGGGTCGTTGTCACGTACAGCGCCAAGCTCGACCCGAATAAGTCCCAGCATGTCGTTGTCGGTGGCACGGGCAACTCCAACACCGTCAAGCTCATCTACTCCAACAACCCTGGCCACGATTCCCGGGGTGAGTCTGTGCCCGACACCGTGCGCGACTACACCTATGCGCTCAAGCTCGTCAAGAAGGACGCGACGGATGAGAATAAGATACTTAAGGGCGTAAAGTTCACCATCCGTGCCACTGATCCCGACGATATTGCATCCAAGGACATGTATGTCCAGGAGAATGGCTCCCTCGGTACTGAGGCTTCTGAGTTCACGACCACCGACTCCGGCGAGATTAACGTCAAGGGCCTCGATGCCGGCACCTACACCGTCAAGGAGACCCATACGCTCGCCGGCTATAACACCATCCCCGAGTTCACCTTCACCATCAAAGCCATTGGATTCAACCAAGCAGAGGGAGAGGGAGAAAACAAGATTACGGTCAAGACGAGCACCAGGGGTTCCAATTTGGTCGAGGTTGACACGACTAACACGGACAACGGTACTGCTGCCTTGATCGTCAAAAACAAGCAGGGTTCCGGCCTCCCGCTCACCGGCCTTAACGGCGTGACGTTCACTTGGATCGCTGGTGGCGCGGTGCTGTGCATCGGCGTGGCTCATCTCATCCGCAGCCGTAAGCAGGCTGAGGAGTCCGAGCAGGAGTAACGCTCGCTCACCCATCCCTTTGGCAGGTGGGATGTGATGGCCATGAGACTTGCGGACACTTTTCTCGTCCATCCACGTTCTTGCTTTGTCATTTTCTTTTCGGGGCAGACTCCGCACTGGATTCTGCCCCGTTTTTTGGGATAACGCAGCCAGCCTCCACCGTCCGATGCGGGTACGTTCGTCATCGCGTTTCTTGACTCGTATGAGGTTCGGTTTAAGGTCCGTAGGCGCACGCGCGGTGCGGACGGTGGACGGCATTTGCGCCGCAAGCGCAAATAAGAATGCCCGGGGGTCGGATCCCGGGCATTTAACAAAACCAGAAAACTAGGCCGCCCGCGCTCCCAAACATTTACGCGGGATGCGTCGTTTTCTATTGACATTGTATCCCGAATCGCCCAGCCGATCTGGGACATTTTGAAAACTCAAATGCTGGCTTATCCTCGACTGGACGGTGCAGTCTAGCTGCGTTGTCCGGCGTATGAGCTCGCAATTCGGCTATTATTTGTTTAGACAACCTGAGTTGTAGAGGAGTGACCGGCGATGGTGCAGGGCGCCAAACATATGAAGAGCAATAACGCCGCGGACAACGGCGGCTCAAGCCCTCAGCCCAAATCTCAACCAAAGCCCAAGCGCCGCCGCAAGCGACTGCCGCGCTGGGCCGACCGGCTCATCACCATCGTCATCATCCTTATCGGCGTGGGCCTTATGACCTGGCCGTGGATCTTGGACCGGCTCGAGGCCTCGGGCGTGTTCAACCAGATCAGCACCGTGTCCAGCACCGTGGACGCGCTGTCTGCCGAGGAGCGCGAGCGCATCTTGCTCCAAGCGCGCTCCTATAACGAGCAGCTTGCCGGCGAGGCCACCGAGCTTCCGGCCGACCAGATCGAGCCCTACGCTCAGCAGCTCATCTTTGACCGCGACCCCATGATGAGCTGGGTCGAGATCCCCTCCATCGACGTGAGCATGCCCATCTACCACGGCACGAGCGAAGAAGTCCTTATGGCGGGCGTCGGCCACTTGGAGGGCACGAGCCTGCCGGTGGGCGGCACCTCGACGCATTGCGTGCTCACCGCGCATTCGGGCATGCGCAACCTGAGCATGTTCGACGACATCCACTCGCTGGAGCCCGGCGACCTGGTGCTGCTACACACCATGAACAAGACGCTCGCCTACAAGATGGTGGACTCCGAGGTGGTGCTGCCCGAGGAGATGGAGTCGCTGACCATCGAGCCCGGCGCCGACAAGGTGACGCTCGTCACCTGCACGCCCTACGGCGTGAACGACCATCGCCTGCTGGTGCATTGCGTGCGCACCAAGTACAACAAGAAGGAAGTCGACAAGCAAAAGTCGCTGGCCGGCCGCCACTGGGGCAAGCGCGAGTTTGCCGTGCTCATCGTGGTCGTTGCCATTGTGCTGTTGCTGCTGGACATCGTGATCCACGCGGTCCGCAAGCGCCGCAAGGCCAAGGCCTCGGCATAAGACATCGTTCAGAACCACCACAATGGGGACAGGTACCTTTGTGGTGGTCGGGACTTCCAAACCATCACAACATTCGATGAAAATCTCGATTTTGGCGAAAAGCATCGAATGTTGTGATGCTTTTGCTGCGGGCGAGA